>CALSAU010000228.1:0-4507 GCA_943372985.1 Polaromonas sp. YR568
CCCCCCCCCCCGCCCGGTCGCCCGCGGGTTCCGCTGTGGGCGGGTGAGGCGCAGATCGGGTCGGTCGAGCCGGGCTTCCTTCGTCAACCGGCCCTGCGCCCATTGAGTGAGGGGCCTCACGCGGTGCTGCAGGAACGCGGTGGCGAGCATTCGGGATGGTGTCTGCTGGGTGACGTGACCGCCAGTCTGGACCGCGTGGCCTGTGCGCTGCGCGAGGCCGGGCTGGCAGGTGCGTGGCGCGACGAGCAACTGGCGGTGAACGATCAACACGGTCAACGCCGAGGCACGGTGGAGCGCGCAGCGGTGCGTCCGCTGGGCATTGCAACGCACGCGGTTCATCTGGTGGGCGTCATGAGCGATGGCCGTGTCTGGGTGCAGCAGCGCGCCTTCAACAAACCGACCGATCCGGGCCTGTGGGACACGCTGGTGGGCGGCATGGTCCCGGCTGACGAAACCCTGGACAACGCACTGGCTCGCGAAACCTGGGAAGAGGCGGGCCTGCGGCTCGGCGAGATGCAAGCGCTGCGGCAGGGCGGCCGGCTGAGCGTCTGCAAACCTTCCAGCGACGGCGCGGGTGCCGGCTACATGCGTGAAGAGATCGACTGGTCCCTGTGCACTGTGCCCGATAGCATCACGCCCATCAACCAGGATGGAGAGGTCGCGCAGTTTGCGCTGATGGAGCGCCATGAACTGTTGCATGAACTTCAGCGTGACGCATTCACGCTGGAGGCGGCGCTGATGCTGGCCGAGGTTCTGGCCTCTGACCGCTAGGGCCTAGTCCTTGTCGGCCAGTGCTGCCGTCCGCAGCCGGTTGGGCGCCAGCGCGCCTGCCGAGTCGAGGATGGGGTAGGCAATCGAGCAGATGTGCGAGTTGATGCGCTTGAGTTCACTGATCAGGTCGATGTGCAGCGAGCTGGTCTCCAGGCTCTGCACGGTGTTGGCCGACAGGCGCTCCAGATGCGTAGCCGCGTAGGCGCGCTCCAGGTCGCGGAAGCGGGCTTTTTCTTCCAACAGTTTTTGCGCGTCGCGCACCGTGCCATTGAGGAACACGCTCATGCCCAGACGCAGGTTGTCAGTCAGCCGCTCATGCAGCTCGGTGATCTCGGCCATGCCGGCTTCGGAGAACTGCCTTCCCGGCTTGATCTTCTTGTCCTCGATGTCGATCAGCACGCGCTCGATGATGTCGCCGATCTGCTCCATGTTGATGGTGAAGCTGATGATGTCGGTCCAGCGCCGGCTCTCTTCTTCGGCAAGCGCCTCGCGCGAGATTTTCGTCAGGTAGTACTTGATGGACGAATACAGCTGATCCACCGTGTCGTCCATCTTGCGCAGCTCTTCGGCCAGCTTCAGGTCGTCCTTGCGGATCACTTCCATCACGCCGCGCAGCATGCTTTCGACCACGTCGGCCTGGTGCAGCGCCTCCCGCGCGGCGCAGGAAATGGCCAGTGAGGGCGTGGCCAGCGCCGTCGGGTCCAGATGGTGCGGCCTGCCGCCGGCGCTGCTTTTCTCGGGTTTGGGCAGCAGCGCCTGCACCCAGCGCGCAATCACCTGGGTCCAGCCGATGAAAACGATGGCCACCATCACGTTGAAGGTCAGGTGAAACACCACGACCACGGTGGCTGGCTCGCTGCCTAGGTAAGGGCGCACATGGCGCAGCCACAGCCCCACCAGCGGCGCGGCAATCAACACGCCCAGCAATTTGAAAAACAGGTTGCCCAGCGGCACCTGCCGCACCTGCACTGCTGACCCCATCGTGGTGAGCACCGCCAGCAGCCCGCTGCCCAGATTGGCGCCCAGCACCAGACCCAGCGCCACATCGGTGGGCACCATGCCCGAGGCGGCGAGGGTGGCCGTCAGCAGCACGATGGCCAGACTGGAATACGAGACGACAGCCAGAAAGGCGCCGACGGTGATCTCCAGCAGCAGGTCGCTGCTGAGCGAGCCGAGCAGTGCCTTGACTGCGGGTGCCTCGGTCAGCACCGTGGTGGACGAGGTCACCAGCCGCAGCGCTAGCAGCATCAGGCCCAGACCAATCAGGATGCGGCCCACCCGGCCAGTGTGGGTGTCCTGCCGCGAGATGAACAGCACCACGCCGACAAAGATGAACAGCGGCGACAGCCACGACAGGTCAAAGGAAAACACCACCGCCATCAGGCTGGTGCCGATGTCTGCGCCCAGCATCACGGCCAGTGCCATCGGCAGCGTGACCAGGCCCTGCCCGACGAACGACGAGACGATGAGCGAGGTGGCTGTGCTGGATTGCACCAGTGCCGTGACGCCAATGCCGGACACAGCAGCTGCCAGGCGGTTGCTGGTGCTGTGTGCCAGCACCTGACGCAAGCTGGCCCCAAACACCCGCAGGATGCCGGTACGTACCAGATGGGTGCCCCAGACCAGCAGCGCAATGGCGGCCAGGAGATTCAGCAGATGCTTCATAAAGTCTGCTTTCACTATACGCCAGCCCACGGCGCTTTCCGGGCGGCTGTCGCAGGCGGATCAGCGTGCCCGGCGCACCCTCAGGATCTCATCGAGGATGAGGCAGACCGCGCCGATGGTGATGGCACTGTCGGCGATGTTGAAGGCGGGAAAGTGCCAGCCCGCATAGTGAAAGTCGAGAAAGTCCACCACATAGCCGTGCAGCAGGCGGTCAATCACATTGCCCACCGCGCCGCCCAGAATGCAGGCCAGCGCAAACGAGAACAGCTTTTGCCCGGCATGCGCCCGGAGCATCCAGACGATGAAGATGGCCGCGGCCACGCCGATGGCCGTGAAGAACCAGCGTTGCCAGCCCGACGCAGACGCCAGAAACGAGAACGCCGCGCCCAGGTTGTGCACCCGCACCACGTTGAAGAAGCTGGTCACGTAGGTGGCATCACCGAGGCGGTAGTAGCCCAGAATCAGCACCTTGGTGAACTGGTCGGCGATCAGGATCAGCAGCGCCAAGCCCAGCCACGGCAGCATGGCGCTGGTGTTGGAGGATGACTTGGCCATCAGGCGTGCGTCCGGGTTTCGCCGGTGCCAAACAGGTTGCTGGTACAACGGCCACACAGCGTGGGGTGCGCTGCATCGTGACCGACGTCTTCGCGGTAGTGCCAGCAGCGTTCGCATTTCACGGCGGTGCTGGCGCTCACGGTGGACTTCAGCGCAGCGCCAGCCAACAGGTCAATGGCCGAGGTAATGAAGATGAACTTCAGGTCCTCGCCCAGGCTGGCGAGCAGCGCATGGTCGCCAGCCTCAACTTCAAGTGCCACGTTGGCCTGCAGCGAGGAGCCGACTTTCCCGTCGGCCCGCAGTGCTTCAATGTCCTTGTTCACGGCATCGCGGATCTCGCGGATGCGGGTCCATTTGGTCAGTAATGCCGCATCGGGTGCGGGCAGCTCGGAGTAGGTTTCCAGAAAAATCGACTCCGAATCGCCAAACACCTTCCATGCCTCTTCGGCGGTGAAGCTGAGGAAAGGCGCCATCCAGCGCAGCATCGCATGGGTGATGTGCCAGAGCGCGGTCTGCGCGCTGCGGCGCGCCAGCGACTTGGGGGCCGTCGTGTAGAGCCGGTCTTTCAGCACATCGAGGTAGAAAGCGCCCAGGTCTTCACTGCAGTAGATCTGCAGCTTGGAGACGACCGGGTGGAACTCGTACACCTCGTAGTGCGCCAGGATGTCGGCCTGCAGTTGCGACGCACGGCTGAGCGCATAGCGGTCGATTTCCAGCAACTGGTCCAGCGGCACGGCGTCTTTGGTCGGGTCAAAGTCGCTGACGTTCGCCATCAAAAAGCGCAGCGTGTTGCGGATGCGGCGGTAGGCGTCCACCACGCGGGCGAGGATCTTGTCGTCAATGCCCAGGTCGCCCGAGTAGTCGGTCGAAGCGCACCAGAGGCGGATAATTTCCGCCCCCAGCTTGTCGCTCACTTCCTGCGGCACCACCACATTGCCTTCGGACTTGCTCATCTTGCGGCCCTTGCCGTCCACCGTGAAGCCGTGCGTCAACAGACCCTTGTAAGGCGCGTGGTCATACATTGCGCAGGCGGTGAGCAGCGACGAGTGGAACCAGCCGCGGTGCTGATCATGCCCTTCCAGGTACAGGTCGGCTGGCCAGGTCGATTGCGCGGCGTGGCTGTGGCGCAGCACGTGCTCATGCGTGGTGCCGGAGTCGAACCACACGTCGAGGATGTCGGTGCTCTTGATGTAGTTCGGGGCATCGTCGCCAATGATGGACTCGGCCGTGGCCTTACTCCACGCCTCGATGCCGCCGGCCTCCACCATGGCAGCGGCCTGGTCCATGATCTCCATGGTGCGCGGGTGCAGCTCGCCGGTGGCGGTGTGGATGAAAAAGGGCAGCGGCACGCCCCAGTTGCGCTGGCGGCTGATGCACCAGTCGGGCCGGCCGGCAATCATGTCGCGCAGCCGTGCCTTGCCGTTCTCTGGGTAGAAGCTGGTTTCCTCGATGGCGGACAGGGCCAGCTCGCGCAGCGTCTTCTTGGCCTTGTCTTTGGTGAAGACACCCACGCCTT
>CALSAU010000229.1:0-4502 GCA_943372985.1 Polaromonas sp. YR568
CACCGCGCTCGACCATCTGGTGCTGGACCGGCGCGCCGAGCGTGCGGTGACGTTTGCTGCCGGGACATCTGTAGACCCGGTGTTGCTGGAGGTCTTCAACAACCTCTTCATGAACATCGCCGAGCAGATGGGTCTGCAGCTGCAGAACACCGCCTATTCCGTCAACATCAAGGAGCGGCTCGACTTCAGCTGTGCGCTGTTCGACACTCAGGGCAACCTGATTGCCAACGCGCCGCACATGCCAGTGCATCTGGGCTCCATGGGCGAAAGCATCAAGACGGTGATTCGAGAGAACGCAGGGAAGATGCAGCCGGGTGACGTGTATGTGCTCAATGACCCGTACCACGGTGGCACGCATTTGCCGGACATCACCGTCATCACCCCGGTGTATCTGGGCACAGCGGGCGAGCCGACGTTCTATGTGGGTTCTCGCGGCCACCACGCCGACATTGGTGGCACCACGCCGGGCTCCATGCCGCCGTTTTCGACGCTGATCGAAGAAGAGGGCGTGCAGATCAACAACGTCAAGCTGGTGGAGCGCGGCGTGCTGCGCGAGGCCGAGATGGTGGCGTTGCTCAAGAGCGGCAAGTACCCCAGCCGCAATCCGCAGCAGAACATGGCCGACCTGAAGGCACAGATTGCCGCCAACGAGAAGGGCGTGCAGGAACTGCGCAAGATGGTGGAGCAGTTCAGTCTGGAGGTGGTGCTGGCCTACATGCGCCATGTGCAGGACAACGCCGAGGAATCCGTGCGGCGGGTGATCACCCGCCTGAAGGATGGTCAGTTCACACTGCCACTGGACAACGGCGCGCAGATCCAGGTGGCGATACGCGTCAACAGTGCTGCGCGCAGCGCCGAGATTGACTTCACCGGCACCTCGCCGCAGCAGACCAACAACTTCAACGCGCCGACGGCTGTCTGCATGGCGGCGGTGCTCTATGTTTTCCGTACGCTGGTGGATGACGACATCCCGCTCAATGCGGGTTGCCTCAAGCCGCTGAAGGTGATCATCCCGCCCGGGTCCATGCTCAACCCAAACCCACCCGCTTCGGTGGTGGCGGGTAATGTGGAGACATCCACGTGCATCACCAATGCGCTTTACGGTGCGCTGGGTGTGATGGCAGCCAGCCAGTGCACGATGAACAACTTCACTTTCGGCAACGCCCGCCATCAGTATTACGAAACGATTTCCGGTGGCTCGGGGGCCGGTGGCAAGCTGGACGAGACAGGCAAGCTGGTGTCGGGCTTTGATGGCACCTCGGTGGTTCAGACCCATATGACGAACTCCCGGCTCACTGACCCGGAGGTGCTGGAGTTTCGGTTTCCGGTGCGTCTGGAGAGCTATGAGATTCGTCAGAACTCCGGCGGTGCCGGTCGCTGGCACGGTGGCAATGGCGGGGTGCGGCGTGTGCGCTTCCTGGAAGCCATGACTGCCAGCATCCTGTCCAACGGCCGCAAGCACGGTGCATTCGGCATGGCCGGTGGTCAACCCGGCGAAGTGGGGAAAAACCGAGTCGTCCGCGCCGATGGCCGCGTGGAAACGCTGGACCACATCGGCCAGGCAGACATGCAGCCCGGTGATGTGTTTGAAATTCACACGCCAGGCGGTGGGGGGTTTGGTCCGGCCTGAGTCACAGGAGTTCCGCGATGGAAAAAAGCTCACGTCTTCAGCGGTGGTTTGGCACGGTCCCTCCTGCGGAAGAAGCTGCCGGGAGCCGTGCCCCCAGTGCTATCGATACGTCGCTGGCAGAGGCCAGGCGGGCGTTGCTGGAGGCGGTGGCCCCCTGCACCGAACACCACAGGCTCAGAGCGAGCTGGCAAATTACACAAGCCTCCTCAGCGATGGAGCTCTGGCTGTTACGGGCTGATCTTTATGACTATCTTGCACAGGATGTGGGCGAGATGCAGGCGGCCCAACGTATCGCGCTGGTGTTGCCTTGTTTCCATGGTCTTGTGCCCCTCGCTGCGGTCTCGCCCCGCCAGAGGATCGGACATCGCAGCCAGGCCGAAGGTCTGCGCTGACAGCACTGGGTGCCGCCAGTTGCTTGGTCGCTTGCTGGCCAGACCCGCTGCAAGCAGCAGATACAAAAAACCCGCCATCAGGCGGGTTTCCCGAGACATTGCTGCCGCTTATTTTTTCACGGTGCTTGCAGTGGGCTTGATCGCCTCGGACTTGATGTCTTTCTTGGCGGCGCTGGGTGCTGCGCCTTTGTAGCTGGCCCCACCGACCGTCAGACCCTCAGCCGAGAATTTGGCGGCATTGCCGTCGCCAATGCCTTTGACGCGTTCGATGAAGTCGCCCCAGTCCTTGAAGTTGCCTTTCTTTCGCTCATCGAGGATCTTGCCGGACATCGTCGGACCAATGCCCTTGATGCCATCCAGCTCAGCCGGCGTGGCCTTGTTGACATCGACCGCTGCAAACGCCATCGCGGCAGACATGGCCACTGCGAACACCATCATTTTTTTGAACATGAAATTCCTCCCTGATTTGATGTGTGAAACAGACTTGCGGAAGGTGCCCGAGGGCTGTCCTTCCGCTCACACAATGTAGGGGGTGTTCTGGCCTTGGCTGCTGTGAATATTCACGAAGCCGATGCGTTGACCAGCAGGCTCAAGCGCTGGTGAGCAGTGAAGCCATGTAGGCTGCCACGCCCGCCTGCACATTCGCGAAGGCGTGATCGCATCCGGCAGCGCGCAGGTGGCCGAGGTCGGCCTGGGTATAGCTCTGGTACTTGCCGACCAGCGCGGGAGGGAAGTCGATGTAATCAATCAGCCCGCCGCGCACGGCATCTTCCAGACTCAATGCGCTGCCGCCATCGACCGCGCGAAGCGTGTTGACGACCGTCAGCGCCACATCATTGAAAGGCTGCGCACGGCCGGTGCCAAGATTGAAAATCCCCGACGCTTCCGGGTGGTCGAGAAACCACAGATTGACGGCGACCACGTCATCGATGAAAACAAAGTCCCGCATCTGCCCGCCAGCGTCATAACCGCCGTAGGCGCCGAACAGCTTGACCTTGCCTTCCTTGCGAAACTGGTTGAACTGGTGAAAGGCAACGCTGGCCATGCGGCCCTTGTGCTGCTCGCGGGGGCCATAGACATTGAAGTAGCGAAAGCCGGCGACCTGTGTTTGGGCGTTCTCAAAACGCGGTCCCAGTTCGCGGCGCATGCGCTGATCAAACAGCAGCTTGGAGTAGCCGTAGACGTTCAGCGGCTTCTCGAATTCGGGCGATTCCCGGAAGGTGTCGGAGCCGCCATAGGTGGCTGCCGACGAGGCATACAGCAGACGCGTGCCTTGCGCCTGGCAGGACTCGAACAACTCGCACGACAGGGTGTAGTTGTTGTCCATCATGTACTTGCCATCGGTCTCCATGGTGTCGCTGCAGGCACCTTCATGGAATATCGCTTCAACTTCGCCAAAAGCACCTTCCGCGAAGAGATCGTAGAAGTCATCGGCGTCCACATAGTCGGCAATCTGCAGATCGGCTAGATTGCGGAATTTGTCGCCTTCCTTCAGGTCATCAACGGCAATGATGTCGTCAATGCCACGGGCATTCAGCCCCCTGACGAGGTTGCTGCCAATAAAGCCTGCGGCGCCGGTCACAACGATTTTCATGAGAAGTCCTTCAACTTGTGCTGCGATTCAGTGCGCGGCGAACAGTTCGTCGTAGCTCACGGTGGCTGTACCAAACTTGCCCACCACAATGCCGCCTGCGCGATTGGCAATCGGTACCGCCTCACGCAGCGTCATGCCGGTGGCGGCCATGGCGGCCAGCGTGGCAATTACCGTGTCGCCAGCGCCCGTGACATCAAACACCTCGCGGGCCACGGCTGGCACGTGCAGTTCACCTTCTGCATCAAACAGGGTCATGCCTTCCTCGCTGCGGGTCAGTAGCAGGGCTTCAAGGTTCAGCGCCGTGCGCAGGTTGTGGGCTTTGGTGCGCAAATCAGATTCGCTGGCCCACGCGCCGATCACATGTTCCAGTTCGGCCCGGTTGGGCGTGATCACGGTGGCATTCCGGTAGCGCTCGTAGTCATCGCCCTTGGGGTCAACCAGCACCACTTTTCCGGCCTTGCGGGCAGCAGCAATCATCAGCACTATGTGTGCAAGGCCGCCCTTACCATAGTCAGAGAACAGCACTGCGTTGTGCGCGGGATACAACTGCTCGAAGGTGGCAGATTGCGAGGCCAGCACTTCGTTTTCAGGGGTGTTCTCGAAGTCCAGCCGCAGCAGTTGCTGCTGCCTGCCGATGACGCGCAGCTTTACCGTGGTCTTGAGCCGCGCATCGCGGCCGAACGAGGGGGCGATACCAGAGGCGGCAACCAGCGCCTCCAGGTGGTGACTGGCATCGTCGTCACCGACCACGCTCAGCAGCGAGGCGCGCGCGCCGACCGTGACGATGTTGTACGCCACATTGGCCGCACCGCCCATGCGCTCTTCCTCGCGCGTGATCCGTACCACGGGCACTGGCGCCTCTGGCGAAATGCGATCCACCGCGCCA
>CALSAU010000230.1:0-4493 GCA_943372985.1 Polaromonas sp. YR568
AGCGCCAGCGAAAAGGCCGAATCCCTGGCAGTGGCAAGCAGGCGTAGCAGCTGGCGCCTGCCAGCCAGCGCCCGCCCCAGGGCCTGCTGGAAGGTCAGCGCATCTTCAGGGCGAACCCAGTCCAGTTTTCCAGCGTCGATACGCAGCACTTCGGCACAGGCCAGCACCCGCCGGGCCGACTGATTGACATGCTGGACCTGGCCTTGCCTGTCGATGACGATGACGCCATGCGCCAGTTCATCGAGCAGCAGGGGCAGCCACGCATCGGGTTCAGTGGATTCGCTTGCCTCGTCGGGTACATCAGGCAAATGAGGCGCCTCAGGCATCAACAGCGCTGCGGCAGGATCAGAAAGGTCATCGAGTGGCGCGGCTTGAAGGGTCACTGAGGCATCCATTCCTTGAAATGGACAAGCATAAAAATGAAGCAGCCAAACAGATAGTGAATCTGCGGAGCGATTCACGTGACAAATTCACAAAGCGGGGCGAGGCGGTTCGCCCCTGGCCCGTATGCAGCCGTCAGGGCTTCGGCGAAGCCAGCAAGGCCAGTGTGCCGTTCATCACCTCGGGCAGGAAAGCCATCTGCACGTGTGCCGCTGCAGGCACCCGGCGGTTGTCAGCCCCGGCCAGCACCGCCGTGGAGGTGGGAAACACGATGTTGTCGCAGTTCGAATACCAGCAGGTGAAGAGGGCATGGCGGCCTTCGGGCATGCCGTGATCGAGTTGTTGCTGCCAGTCCGACCGAAGCCGCATCTGGCGGGTGTTGTGGCCGTGCCCGAAACGCGCCAGCCATGTCCCGCCGTGCGGTGTGCCAATCGTGACGACGCGATGCACGCGGGACTCGGCTTTCATGTGCTTGAGCCAGGCGCGTGCGGCGAGGCCACCCATGCTGTGGCAGACCAGCAGCGGGGCCAGCCCGGTGGCTTCGGTGATGCGGGTCACGGCGGCGTCGATGGACGGCGCATAGTCGTCAATCGACCCGAAGACTGGCTCCAGCGTCAGCGCGATGAAGGGATGGCCTTCCGTACGAAGGCGTTTCAGCCACGGGTTCCAGAAGCCGCGGTTGCAGAAAAACCCATGCACCAGCACCACACCGCGGCGCCCTTCGCAGGCCGGGCCACTGGCCTGGTCAGGAACTTCGGCAGCACGAAAGGGCTGGCGCCAGCAGAACACCTGCGGCGCCACCGTCGACTCACCCACCCAAGCCTGCAGTATTGCCCACAGCGTCGGCGGCGGCGCAGGATCACGATGATTCAGGCGCCAGGCGAAAACGAACTCCAGCGCGAGCACCGCAGCATGGCCAAACACCACCACCAGAAAACCAGCCAGCGCCAGCCCCGGCGAGCGTGGGTAGAAATACGCCAGCCAGCCGAATGCCAGAAACAGCAGCAGAACCGTGATGAAGCGTTGAAGACGGGCCAGCATCAGTCAATCAAGCGGAGATGGAGAGCCAATACCCGCCCATGTGGGACCGACCTCAGGCGAGTATGACATCGCGACCCGACAACCGCCGGGCCAGTTGCTGCGCGAGCCGGTTCACCACGCCATAGACCGACAGCTGCGGGTTGGCGCCGATACTGGTGGGAAACAGCGAGCCATCGTGAACCGACAGGTTGCCGAGCTGCCAGTGCACGCCATCGGGGCGGGTCACGCCGGCGCGCTCGCCATCTGCCATGCTGCAACCACCCATGACATGGGCACTGACCACCTTGGTCAGCCCCGGCTTCATCGGCAGGGCATTCACGGCGTCGCGGGCCTGCGCCCACGTGGTGTAGGGCGCCGCCATCTCATGCAGCGGCAGCACCTGGCGCGCTCCCGCTGCAAACTGGATTTCCATCATCGACAGCAGCGCACGGCGGGCGCCATCCATCACATAGTCGGTGAGCGGATAGTCAAGCACGGGCGATCCATCGCCACGCAGCTTGACCTTGCCGCCCGGGGATTGCTCATGGAAACCATCGCGCAGAAGTGCAAGCAAGGTGTGGTTGTGGGGAAAGGAAGTCAGCAGCTCATGCTGGGGCTGACCATAGCCGGGAACAGTGGAAGCGAAGATCACCGGATGCAGCGGCGGCGCTTCCAGCTTGTAGCCCATGGGGCCGTCAATCGGGAGGGTATCGAGAAAGTGGTCGGTGTAAATGGTCTGGGGTGCACCCGTCCACGCCTCCACCTTTTGCGTGAACACGCTCGATGACATCACCACCGGATGCAGCGTGGTGTGTGTGCCCAGTACGCCATGTGGGTCGGGTGCGCCAGAGCGCAGCAGCACCCCGGGTGAGTTGATTGCACCGCCGGCCAGCACGTAATGCTTGGCAACGATACGGGTCATGCCAGAAGGCAATTCAGCGCCGTTCGCCGCCACAGGCCGGCAGACCAGCGCCGTGACGCGACCGTTGGCCAGCTCGAACCGCTCGGCACGCGTTTCAGTGAGCAACTCAGCCCCCAGATCCAGCGCCGCCGGAATGGTCGTGACCAGCATCGACTGCTTGGCATTGGTCGGACAGCCTAGGCCACAGGAGCCCAGATTCCAGCAGCCTTTGACGTTGCGCGAAATCGCAGCGGCGGGAATGCCCAGCGCCATCGCACCGCGACGCAGCAGGTCGTTGTTCTCGTTGGGCGCGGTGAGCCAGGGCGTGATGTTCAGGCGCCTTTCAGCTTGGGCAAAGAATGGCGCCAAACGCTCCGGCGTGTAATCGCCGAGGCCATGGCGCTCTTGCCAGAACTTCAGCGTGGTCGGCGGGGTGCGGAAAGAGCTGGTCCAGTTCACGGTGGTCGATCCACCGACACACCGGCCCTGGAGGATGTTGATGGCCTTGTCCTCGGTTTTACGGGCGGCACTTTCCTGATACAGGGAGGGGTAGGCCTCCGACTCTTTCTGGTTGAAGTCGGAACTGCTCTTGAGCGGCCCCTCTTCAACAATGACCACACGCAACCCTGCCCGGGCCAAAACCTCGGCTGTGATCCCCGCACCCGCACCGCTGCCCACAATGGCAACATCGCACGACAACTTGTCAGGCGCCGGCGCGCGCGCACCGCCATGCACCGTCCAGCCGCGCGCCAACCCTTCCTGAATCGGATCCTGATGGCGACTCATCGGGTCAAGTCGCTGAACAAGGGGGTCTGAAAAACATCACACATTCAGCGGCCCCGGATAGCCGAGTAGTGCCCATGTCGCGCTGTCTGAAAAATAGGCGCCCGCCGTGATGTCGTGCAACGCCGCATAAGCCTGCTGCCTGATCGCCAGACTGGAAACACGCATGCCCTGCAGCGCCTGCTGGATGTCCGTCACGCTGGCGTTAGCCCAGGGGGTGACCAGCCCGGTCATCGCCAACCGGCCCGGCGTGCTGGACAGCAGCGACAGCAGTTGTGACAGTTCGGTTTGTGCATGCGGTGCCAGACCCTGCGCCAACACATCAATGCGCGCGAGCAATCCCTGCAGTGCGATCTGGCGCGGTCCTTCCTGATCAGGCAGGCTTTTATCGAGAATGCCGCGCCCCATCGCAGAGAAAACCTCGCGGCCGGCGTCGGTCAGCACCCCCGCGTGGAGGCCCGGGCGCAGCAGCGCCGCGGTACCACCCGCGACAGCCAATACCGCAGCGGACGCGATACCAAGCGTGAGAAGAGTTCTGCGCTGCATGCGGTCAGTTTCGCATGGGGCTATTGCAGGCGCTAGAGAATGGCACCTAGATAAACTCGGGGTTTCCATGGACGACTCCTCAAAGCCCGCAGCACTGCAGATTCACGAAGCGCTGGAGCGCGTGTTTGAATTGCAGCAGTTGCGCGCACACGACCCTGCTTTGGTGCAGGCCAGCGTGGCGGTGAAGCGGTTTCAGGCCTTGCGATTCAAGGCCACTTACGCCGATCTGCTGTCCCATACGCGATACCTGCAGGCCACGCAGTTCTTTCTTGAAGAGCTGTACAGTGAACGCGACTATGCCGAGCGCGATCAACAGTTCGCACGCATTGCCAACGCTATCGCGCGCATTTTCCCCAAGGCTGTGGCCCAGACAGCGGCTGCGCTGGCACAAGTGCATGCGCTGACAGAGGCGCTCGACGATCACATGGCCCGGGCCTGGATACTGCAGGTAGGTCCGGTGACACACCCCGTGAACCACATCGATTGCGCACGCTACCTCCGATGCTGGCGCGAGGTGGGCGACGAGCGGTCACGGCTGCAGCAGCTGGAAGTGGTCCTTCAGTTGGGCCGGGAGCTGGACAGGCTGACACGCAAGCCAGGCCTGCGCACACTGCTCAGGATGATGCGCCGGCCAGCAGACGCTGCTGGGCTTTCTTCGCTACAGCATTTTCTGGAGTCAGGCTTTGACGCCTTTGTGGCCATGCGCGGCGCCGGCGAATTTCTCAAAACCATTGATGAACGTGAGCGAGCGTGGATTCGCGCGCTTTTCACCGAAGACACTGTCGCCTGTGAGACGCGACTGGCCCATTTGCTGGCTGCTGCGGGGCCGCACTAGGACAAGCCCCATGCGGATTTGGCGGGG
>CALSAU010000231.1:0-4485 GCA_943372985.1 Polaromonas sp. YR568
TTCGTCGAGCACGGGCGAGGCCTGGTAGGACATGGTGTGCCAGGCGCCAGTGCGTGAGCGGATCCGACGGATGCCGGTGAACAGCGTCAGCGTCTTGCTGCAGCGCACCCAGTTCCTGCTCATCTCGGGCAGGTCGTCGGGGTGCATCACGTTGATCCAGCCCATGCCGTACCAGTCGGGTGGGGAGCCGCCGGTGAGGTCGTACCAGGCTTTGCTGAAGAAGGTGGCCGAACCCCTCGGGTCAACCGTCCAGATCGGCTGCGGCGCCCGCTCGGCCAATGTGCGGAACAGTGCCTCCTGCTGGATCAGTTCACTGGTGCGCTGCGCGACTTTTTCCTCCAGACTGGTGTTGAACTCCCTCACCTGGGCCAGCAGGCGAACGTTGTCAATGGCGATGGCAGCCAGCTGCGTCAGCTCTGTCACCACGTACTCGTCTTCCTGGCTGAAGTGGCCATGCAGCTTGTCTGACAGGCGCAGGGTGCCGATGATGGATCCGGTGCGGCCCGTCAGGGGAATGGACAGCGAGCTGCCTTCTTCCAGCGAACCCGGAGCTGATGGCTCGTCGGCCTCAGAGACAGCAGACGAGCGCGCGGTATTGGCGCCGCGCCGGTTGTCGTGCAGCTCGATCACGGCCCGGCTGGCCCCGCTGATGAGACGGGTCTGTTCGGCCACCTCATGGAGCAGACCGTCCAGCCGCTGGTGCTGGGTGATGGCAACGGCCGCCTCGGCCGCGCGCTGCAAGGTCTGCAGAAAATCCTGAAGCCGCAGGTCGGTCAGCATGCGCGCCGTGATGTCCTGCTGCGCACCCTGAAGCCCTGTGATACGGCCTTCCGCATCCCGCACCGGCTGTGCGATGGAGTGAACCCAGAGCCGCCGCCCGTTCGACGACACCAGTTCCACCTCCATGTCCAGCGGGGTGCCATCGGTCAGGCAGCGATCCACCGCCTGTTCCACCACCTCGGGAGAGGGCGTCTTGCAAAGCTGGAGGATGTTGGCCAGCGTGTGGGGCTCCCCCGGCGGAAGGTTGAGGTCGGGCGTACCGTCATCGGTCCACACGATCACGCGGTCGCTGGCGCTCATCTGCCAGCCGCTGACGTTGGAGAGACGGCTGGCCAGCCGCAGCATGTCGGCCTGTGACTTGAGCTGCGCTTCGGCGGTCTTGAGGTCATCAATGTCCGTCGAGGTGCCGTACCAGGAACTGACGGTCCCGCTGCCATGGCGGTTGGGCACCGCCCGGACAAGGCGCCACCGGTACGCGCCGTCACTGCACAGCAGGCGATGCTCGTGCTGGATTTCAGCCTCTGCCACCCGCATCTGCTGCATGCTCTCCAGCGTCTGCTGCCGGTCATCCGGGTGGATGAATCGGGCCCATCCGCCGTTCAGGGCGGCGTCCACCGGCTGGCCAGTCACCTTCTGCCACTGATCGCTGATGTAGCTGACCTTGCCTTGTGGGTCGGCAATGAAGACGATCTGCGGCATCGCTTGAGCCAGCCTGTGAAAGCGGACTTCGTTGCGCCGGCGCTGACGCGAGTAGGCATAGAGCTGCGCGGTGAGCAAGCCCACGGTTGCGGCAGCGGCCAGCCAGATCAGTCCGGCAAAGGTGGCGAAACGCCGCCAGGGGCTGAGGATGGCGTCGTTGGGGCTGCCGACCACCACAATCAGGTCCGGGTAGGCGGAAAGCGTCCGGTAGCCATTGAGCCGCTCCATGCCGTCAATCGGGCTGGTGATGGTGTAAGTGCCCTGGCGGCTTTGCGCGAGGTACTGCGTGAAAAGCGGCAGATCCAGAAACGATTTGCCCATCGCGGCATCGTCAGCCGGGCTGCGCATCATCAGCACCGCATCGCTGCGCAGCAATGCAATGGCGCCGCCGGGTCCCAGCTCGATACCGCGCCACAGCGTGTCGAAGTAGGGTGGCTCGACAGCGGCGACGATGACGCCCGTGACCTTGCCATCGGCTGCGCGAAGCGGATGTGAGGCACTGATGAGCCAGCTGCCCGTGGTGCGACTGCGCACCGGGGCGCTGATGTGGAACTCGGTCGATGGTGCGCGCTGGTAGATCTGGAAGTACTCGCGATCGCTGAGCAAAACCCCGAGGTTGCCGACGTCAGAATCGAAAACGATTTGCCCCTGCGCATCCAGGATCCAGATGGCCCGAACGAAGGGCAGTGATTTGAGTTGCTCGCGCAGCAGTTCGCGGGCAGACACGACGTCAATGCTTTTCTCGGCCTGGCGTTTCTGGATCAGGCTGGCGGCCAGCAGCAGGCGCTGGTCCACCGTCTGCAAGGTCCGGCTGGTCTGCTCTTCGATCACGTGGACCAGCGACTGTGTCAGTCGCTCGCCGGCGCGCAAGGTTTCACCGCGGAAGTAGAGCAAGACGGCGATGACAGCAACGCCGGAAAGCACCACCAGCGCTGCGGTGAGCGCGACGATCAGCCGTGTGAAGGAATCCCGGCCGGTATCAGGACCGAAGCCAGAGGGTTGGAACCGCGAATCAGGTGACCAGGGCCACGGCATGCATCAGCTCTTTCCGTAGTGCCTTTTGGGGGCCGCCGCCCGGAGAGGGGCACAGCCTGCGATGGCAACATGATGCCATGCAGGGCGCGCGTTGTCGATTACGCGCAGGCCCTTGTGGCCCCACCTGCACCGGCTCAGACGCCCAGGTATTGCTGCAGCAGGCCAGGCTGGGCGTGCAGTTCCGGTGAGGTGCCTTCAAAGACCACTTCGCCCTTGACCAGGATCACGTTGCGGTCGGTGATCTGAGTGACGTGTTTCCAATTCTTGTCGACGATTACGCTGCTGATGCCGGTCTCGCGCACCACCTGGCAAATGCGCCAGATTTCGCGCGCAATCAGCGGTGCCAGGCCCTCGGTGGCTTCATCGAGAATTAGGACATCGGGGTTGGTCAGGAGCGCCCGGCCGATGGTCAGCATCTGCTGCTCGCCGCCGCTCAGTTGCTGGCCACCGTGGCCAAGCCGCTCTTTCAGGCGCGGGAAGGTGTCCAGCACGCGGTCGTAAGTCCAGTCGCGCTGGCCGCGCGTGCCGGGCCGGGCGGCCATCTTGAGGTTTTCCACCACGCTCAGGTTGCCGAAAATACCGCGCCCCTCTGGCACGTAGGCCACGCCCAGACGCGCAATCTCATAAGGCGCTGCACCCGTCATGGCACGGCCGGCAATGTGGACACTGCCCGAGCGCGGCTTGACCAGGCCCATGATGCTTTTGAGCAGCGTGCTCTTGCCCATGCCGTTGCGGCCCATCAGGCCAATGGTTTCACCGCGGCCCACCGTGAAGTTGATGCCGCGCAGGATGTGGCTGGCGCCGTAGTAAGTGTTCAGGTCCTGCGCGTGAATGAGTGTGTCCGCCGGGTGATGGATGGTGCTCATGCTCAATGCTCCTCACCGAGGTACGCAGCCTGCACACCGGCATCGGCGCGGACTTCGGCTGGCATTCCGCTGGCAATCACCTGGCCATTGACCATGACCGTGAGCCGGTCAGCCAAGGTGAATACTGCGTCCATGTCGTGCTCGACCAGCAGCATGCCGTGCTGCTTCTTGATGGTCAGCAGCAGGGCCACCATGCGTTCAGCCTCGGCTACACCCATGCCGGCCAGCGGCTCGTCAAGCAGCAGCACCTGCGGCTCGGTGGCGAGCGTCATGGCGATTTCCAGTTGGCGCTGCTCGCCGTGGCTGGTAGCGCCGGCTACGCTGTCCCGCCGTGCGGTGAGGCCTGCCAGCTCCAGTGCCTTTTCGGCGCGTGTGTTGATGTCCTTCATGCGTGCGGCGGTCTGCAGCCAGCGCGCCGCGTGCGGGGTGCGGGACTGCGCGGCGAGCCGCACGTTCTCCCACACCGTGAAGGGCAGGAAGATGTTGGTCTTCTGGTAGCTGCGGCCCAGACCCTGTGCCGATATTTTTTCCGGGCTCCAGCCGGTGATGTCGTGGCCACCGAGGTGAACGGTGCCAGAGGTCGGCGGCAGGTCACCCGACAGCAGATTGGTCAATGTGGACTTGCCAGCACCGTTCGGCCCGATCACGGCGTGAATCTGGTCGCGCCACAGGTCCACCGACACATCGTTGACCGCTGCCAGACCACCAAATCGCTTGGTGAGGTTTTTGGCCGAGAGCAGAACCTCATTCATGGGGGGCTCCCCGGCGTTTCATGAATCTTTCTGCCAGACCCAGCAGCCCACGCGGTGCGAACACCACCAGCAGCACGATGAAAAAGCCCATCCACAGCTGCCAGTGCTTGCCCAGGTTGACGCTGCCGACTTGTGGCAAGTCCTTGAACACATGCAGCAGGTACTCAAACGCAAAAGCGCCGACGATGGCACCCGCGAAGTTGCCCATACCGCCCAGAATCACCATCATGATGGCGTGCGCGCTCATGTGAAAGCCCATCAGCTCCGGATTGATGTAGCCGGTCTGCGTGCCCCACAGGTAGCCGGCCAGCCCGGCCAGCGCGCCGGCCAGCGTGAAGGCGGTCAGCTTGTAG
>CALSAU010000232.1:0-4485 GCA_943372985.1 Polaromonas sp. YR568
GCGTTTGCTGGCGGGGCCGGCACCGCCGCTCTGCAGCCCCTCAATGCTATTCTGGCCACGTCATGAACAAGGCATTCACCAAGGAAAGCGACAGCGACAACGACGATGGGCCGGCTCTGCCGGCCGTGCCCGCTGGTGGCAAGAACTACATCACGCCGCAGGGCTACGAGCGTTTGCGCAGCGAACTGCTGGACTTGATCGACAACGAACGCCCCAAGGTGGTGGACATCGTCCACTGGGCAGCCAGCAACGGCGACCGGTCTGAAAACGGTGACTACATCTACGGCAAAAAGCGCCTGCGTGAGATTGATCGGCGAATCCGCTTTTTGACGCAGCGGCTTGAAATCGCCGAAGTCACCAACCCGACCATCCACCATGGCCGCGACCAGGTGTTTTTCGGGGCCACCGTCACTTACGCAGACGTGGAGGGCGTGGAGCACACCATCACCATTCTGGGTATTGACGAAGCCAACAGCGCTGCCGGTGAGGTGAGCTGGGTATCGCCGGTGGCCAGGGCCTTGCTCAAGGCGCGGGTGGGGGACGAGGTGAATCTGGTCACGCCGTACGGTGTACAAGCGCTAGAAATCCTGAAGGTAAATTACCCTTCACACAGTTGAGGACTGGTCGGGCCCAGTCCTTTCTCAGCTTCCTGCTGGCTTGACGCGGTGCACCTTCAATACCGAGGCTGTGCGCTTCACGCTGCGCATGGCAGACGCCAGATGGACCCTGTCCCGCACCGACACGCCAAACCGCAAATCGGTCGCGTCATGCGCGGGTTCGTGGCCCATGTCCACCTGTGTGATGTCGGCCTCGGCGCTGGCTAGTGCGGCTGCCACGCGGGCCAGCACGCCTTTGCCGTTCGAGACGGTGACCAGCAGGTGGGTTTCAAAAGGCCGAACGGGTTCGTCCGACCAGTCCACTGCAATGAAGCGTTCGCTGTCGCGGTTCAGCAGGCGGCGGGCGACGGCGCAGTCGTCGGTGTGCACCACCAGGCCCTCACCACGGCCCAGGTAGCCGACAATGCCATCGCCAGGAATCGGGTGGCAACACGGTGCGAACTGGACTGAAGCGCCCTCGCTGCCGTCAAGCAGCAGCGCACCCTGCGACACCGATTCATGAGCGGTGTAGCGCTCCCGGCTCATCAGCAGCGGATTGGGTTTCTCGCCGTGCTCGCCGAGGATGGAGACGATGCGCTTGGCTACCATGCTGGCAATGCGTTTGCCCAGACCGATATCGGTGAGCAGATCGGCGCGCGAGCGGTTGCCGGTGAAACGGAGGATCTTCTCCCAGGTGGCGTGGTGCGCCTCGTCGTCATCCGGCAGCAACTGCCGGTCGATGCCTTCTGCGCGCAGGGCCTGGGCCAGCATCTTCTCGCCGAGGTCCTGCGACTCCGACAGCGCCATCGTCTTGAGGTGATGGCGGATTTTCGAGCGCGCCTTGCCGGTACGCACAAAGCCCAGCCAGCCCGGGTTGGGGCTGGAGACCGACGAGGTGATGATTTCAATCACGTCACCGTTGTGCAGTTCGGAGCGCAGCGGCACCTGCTCGCCATTGACCTTGGCCGCCACGGCCCGATGCCCGATGTCGCTGTGGATGGCGTAGGCAAAGTCCACCACCGTGGCGCCGCGCGGCATGGCCATGATCTGGCTCTTGGGCGTGAATACATACACCGCTTCGGGGAACAGGTCGATCTTGACGTGGTCCCAGAACTCGGCGGCGTCGCGGGTTTCCTGCTGGATGTCAAGCAGCGACTGCAGCCATTGCGTGCCCAGGCGCTGCGAGGCGTCGCTGTCGGGGTCGGTCGCCTTGTACAGCCAGTGCGCGGCCACGCCGGACTCGGCCACCACATGCATGGCTTCGGTCCGCATCTGGAATTCGATGTTGGTTCCGAACGGGCCAATCAGCGTGGTGTGCAGCGACTGGTAGCCGTTGATCTTCGGAATCGCAATGTAGTCCTTGAACTTGCCCGGCAGTGGCTTGTACAGCTGGTGCAGTACGCCCAAGGCGGTGTAGCAGGTGGTCAGGTCCTGCACGATGACACGGAAGCCGTACAGGTCGGTCACCTGCGCAAAAGAGAGGTGCTTTTCGTCCATCTTGCGGTAGATGGAATAGAGCGTTTTTTCGCGGCCCGAAATCTGCACCGGCACCCTGGCGTTGGCAAAGGCGGTTTCCACCTCGGCACGCACCCGCTTGATCACGTCGCGCCGGCGGCCGCGGGCGCGGATCAGCGCCTTGGTGAGCGTGGCATAGCGCCAGGGGTGCAGGTGCTGGAACGACAGGTCCTGCAGTTCCCGGTAGGTGGTGTTCAGGCCCAGTCGGTGGGCAATCGGGGCGTAGATGTCCAGCGTTTCGCTGGAAATGCGCCGCCACTTGTCGCGCGGCACATCGCCCAGCGTGCGCATGTTGTGGGTGCGGTCGGCCAGCTTGATCAGGATGACGCGCACATCGCGCGCCATGGCCAGCAGCATCTTGCGGAAGGATTCGGCCTGGTTTTCCTCGCGGGTGTTGAATTCCAGCTTTTCCAGCTTGGTCAGGCCGTCCACCAGCTCGGCCACCGGGGCGCCGAAGCGCTCGATCAGTTCCGGCTTGGTGACGCCGCAGTCTTCAATCGCATCGTGTAGCAGCGCGGCCATCAGGGCCTGGGCGTCGAGCTTCCATTCCGCACATTGCAGCGCCACCGCAATCGGGTGGGTGATGTAGGGCTCGCCGCTGTTGCGCAGCTGGCCCAGATGGGCTTCGTCGGCAAACCGGTAAGCGCGGCGGATGTGGTCCACATCGGCTGCGCTCATGTAGTCAAGGCGGGCGGTGAGCGCGGCAAAGCTCGCGGCGGCCGCATTGGCTGCTGCGGGTGTCGATTTCCCGGAGATGACGGGCGACAACAGGGCGTTCATGCCTCAAATGTATCGCGGCAGCAATAAAACATGCAAAAAACGGCTTTTGGCGTGCGCAAATGAAAAAAGCACCGCGAGGCGGTGCTTTTTCGCTGAAACGGGGAATCGTTCAGGTAGGGACTTTTTTCAGCATTTCGAGGCCGATCTTGCCTTCGGCAATCTCGCGCAGGGCGGTCACGCCGGGCTTGTTCTTGCTTTCGATCTTGGCGGCATGGCCCTGGCTGAGCATGCGGGCGCGGTAAGTGGCCGCCAGAACCAGCTGAAAGCGGTTCGGGATTTTTTCGAGGCAGTCTTCAACAGTGATGCGGGCCATGGTGATCTCCGGGGTGATCGACAGAACAAAAGAAAACAGGCTTCAGGGAATTTGAAGGGCCTGAAAGGTCTCGGCCCGGGCGCGTCGCTGGGCTGAAAACTTGAGCCGTTGGGCATGCACGATGGTTTTCAGGTCGAAAACCGCACGCTCGAACAACTCATTGATTATAACGAAGTCGAATTCCCGGGCCTGGGCCATCTCGGTAGCGGCATTTTTGAGCCGCAGCTCGATCACCTCGGGGGCGTCCTCGCCGCGCCGCTCCAGCCGGGAGCGAAGTTCTTCCCAGCTGGGCGGCAGGATGAAGATCAGCACCGCGTTGGAGAAGATGCGCTTGATGTTGATGGCGCCCTGGAAGTCGATTTCCAGCACCACGTCGGCGCCGTGGGCAATGCGCTCTTCAATGGTCTGCCGCGACGTGCCGTAGCGCTGACCGTGGACATGGGCCCACTCAAGGAACGAGTTGCGCAGCACCATGCCATCGAATTCCTCCGGCGAGATGAAGAAGTACTCGCGACCATGCTTTTCCTGTCCGCGGGGCGGGCGGGTGGTGTGCGACACCGAGGGCTGGATGCGTGAATCCAGTTCCATCAGCGCCTTGACCAGGCTGGACTTGCCAGCGCCGCTGGGGGCTGCCACGACAAACAGATTTCCGGGATAGTCCATGCTTGAAGGCTTCTATGGATAGGCGTTATTTGCTATTGATTTTATAGTGAATCGAAGTCGTGAGCGAATCGCTGACGCATCATTCGATGTTCTGAACCTGTTCGCGGATCTGCTCGATCAGGACTTTCATGTCCACCGAAATGCGGGTCAGCTCCAGCGAGGCCGATTTGGAGCCCAGTGTATTGGCTTCGCGGTGCAGCTCCTGAATCAGGAAGTCCAGCCGCTTGCCCAGCTCGCCGCCGGCAGCCAGCAGGCGGTCGATCTCGTCGAGATGGGACGACAGCCGCGTGATCTCTTCGGCCACGTCGATGCGGATGGCAAACGCCGTGGCCTCGGTGAGTGCGCGGTCTTGCGCCACTTCGGGCAAGGTACCACTGCCACCCAGCGCCATGGCGTCTTTCCAGCGCTCCAGAAAACGCGTCTTCTGCTGCTCGACCAGTTGGGGGACCATGGGCACGGCCGCTTCAGCGAGCGCCCGCAAGCGCGCCGTACGGTCGCGCAGCATCTCGGCCAGACGCGCCCCTTCGCGCTCGCGGGCGGCCAGCAGGTCCTTCAGGGCCTTTTTGCACAGCTTGAGCAGTTCGTCACTGTGATCGTGAGGCTTTTTGTCTTCATTGG
>CALSAU010000233.1:0-4476 GCA_943372985.1 Polaromonas sp. YR568
TTACGCCCATGCCAAGGTGTTTTTCAGCGTGCTGGTGGGCGACCCGAAAGAGTGTGAAGAAGCACTCAACCAGGCGGCTGGATTCCTGCGCAACGGCCTCTTCAAGCGGCTGATGACGCACACCGTGCCCACCCTGCATTTCCACTTCGACCGCACCACGGAACGTGCGGCAGACATGAACGCCCTGATCGCCAAGGCGGTGTCTTCCCGCGCCACGGACAGCGACGTCTAGCGATGACACGAGCCGGGCCGCCCCAAGGAGCGAATGCCCCCTTGGAGGGGCAGGCAGTGGTGCGTTCGGCTGAACCGAAATCGGCGAACGACCGGGTAGGCAAGGTCAAAGTCCAGCGCCGTCCCGTCCACGGTGTGCTGTTGCTCGACAAACCTTTGGGGCTGTCGAGTAACCAGGCCTTGCAGAAAGCCAAGTGGTTGCTGCGCGCAGACAAAGCCGGCCACACGGGCACTTTGGACCCTCTGGCCACCGGTGTGTTGCCGCTGTGCTTTGGCGCTGCGACCAAGTTCAGCCAGATCCAGCTCGATGCCGACAAAACTTATGAGGCAGTGTTGCTGCTGGGCGCCAAGACGACCACGGCCGATGCCGAGGGGGAAGTCATTGAAACCCGGCCGGTCCCCGCGATCACGCCCGCCTTGCTGGAAAGCCTGACCCAGCGCTTCACCGGCCTGCTGGCACAGGTGCCGCCCATGTACTCGGCCCTCAAAAAGGACGGCAAGGCGCTGTACGAATACGCCCGAAAGGGTGAAGCGGTGGAGAGGGAAGCCAGGCACATCACCATCCTCAAGCTGGAGATGGCTGTGACCACCGATGCGCGGGCGCCTGCCGCGATCCGCATCGTGGTGACCTGCAGCAAAGGCACCTACATTCGCACCCTGGGTGAGGACATCGGCGAGGCGATTGGCTGCGGCGCGCACCTCGGTTCATTGCGCAGGCTGGAAACTGGCGGTTTCACCACCGGCCAGTGCGTCACCCTGCCAGCGCTGGAAGCCATGACCGAGCCCGAGCGCGAGGCGTGTCTCTTGCCTGCGCAGTCGCTGGTGGCTGACTACCCGGTTGTCACACTGGACGCCGACAATGCAGGGCGCTTTCTGAGCGGGCTGCGGCGCCGTGGCGAGCCGGGGCAGTGGGGTGCTGACGCGCCGCTGGTCCAGGTGTTCGCCCAGGACCCACCCGCTTTCCTCGGTTCGGCCCACATCACGGCCGATGAATTGATTCCGCAGCGGCTGCTGAGCCCGGTCGAGATCCAGGACATCCTGCGTGCCGCGTCGCACGTGGTACCTGAACCGGCCTCCGCTACCGCCCTTCACCACTGATTTGCAATTTTCAAGTTTCCCAGTTTTCTGAA
This sequence comes from Polaromonas sp. YR568, assembly GCA_943372985.1. GTDB lineage: Bacteria > Pseudomonadota > Gammaproteobacteria > Burkholderiales > Burkholderiaceae_C > Polaromonas. Next base: position 1,362 of record CALSAU010000233.1, read on the forward strand.
AGCCAACCATGAGCCAAAAACAAATCCGCAACATCGCCATCATTGCCCACGTTGACCACGGCAAAACCACCATGGTCGATCAGCTGCTGCGCCAGTCCGGCACCTTTGCCGAGCACGAAAAAGTGGTCGACACGGTGATGGACAACAACGCCATCGAAAAAGAGCGGGGCATCACCATCCTGGCCAAGAACTGCGCGGTGACCTGGGAAGGCACGCACATCAACATCGTCGACACCCCGGGCCACGCAGACTTCGGCGGTGAGGTCGAGCGAGCCCTGTCCATGGTCGACGGCGTGGTGCTGCTCATCGACGCCCAGGAAGGCCCGATGCCGCAAACCCGCTTTGTGACCAAGAAGGCCCTGGCTCTGGGTCTCAAGCCAATTCTGGTGGTGAACAAGGTCGACAAACCCGGTGCCCGCCCTGACTACGTGGTGAACGCCGCTTTCGACCTGTTCGACAAGCTGGGCGCGACCGACGAACAGCTCGACTTTCCCGTGGTGTATGCCTCTGGCATCAACGGCTGGTCGTCCCTGGAAGAAGGCCCGCCCAACGAGCAGTGGGGCCCTGACATGTCGGCTCTCTTCAACACCATCCTCAAGCACGTGCCACCGCAAAAAGGTGACCCGTCTGCACCGCTGCAACTGCAGATTTCGGCGCTCGATTTTTCGACCTTTGTGGGTCGCATCGGCGTGGGCCGCATCAGCCAGGGCACCATCAAGCCCATGATGGACGTGGTGGTGATGGAGGGCGTGGACGGCAAGACCATCAAAGGCCGCGTCAATCAGGTGCTGACCTTTCAGGGTCTTGAGCGCGTGCAGGCCACGGAAGCCGGCCCCGGCGAGATCGTGCTGATCAACGGCATTGCAGACATCGGTATCGGCGTGACCATCACCGACCCGATCAATCCGGCGCCGCTGCCCATGCTGAAAGTGGACGAGCCGACGCTGACGATGAACTTCTGCGTCAACACCAGCCCGCTGGCAGGCCGCGAAGGCAAGTTTGTGACCAGCCGCCAGATCTGGGACCGCCTGCAGAAAGAGCTGCAGCACAACGTGGCGCTGCGCGTCAAGGAAACCGACGAAGAGGGCATTTTTGAAGTGATGGGTCGCGGCGAACTGCACCTGACCATCCTGCTGGAGAACATGCGCCGCGAAGGCTACGAGCTGGCGGTGTCCAAACCGCGCGTGGTCTACAAGGACGTCGATGGCGTGCGCCATGAGCCGATCGAGCTGGTCACGGCCGACATTGAAGAGCAGCACCAGGGCGGCGTGATGCAGGCGCTGGGCGAGCGCAAGGGCGAGCTGGTGAACATGGAACCGGACGGCCGCGGCCGTGTGCGCCTCGAGTACCGCATTCCCGCGCGTGGCCTGATCGGTTTTACCAACGAGTTCCTGAACCTGACGCGTGGTTCCGGCCTGATCTCCAACATCTTCGACAGCTACGAGCCACACAAGGGTGAAATCGGCGGCCGCAAGAACGGCGTGCTGATCTCCATGGACGACGGTGAAATCTTCACCTACGCCCTCGGCAAGCTGGACGACCGGGGCCGCATGTTTGTGCGCGCCAACGATCCGGTCTACGAAGGCATGATTGTCGGTATTCACAGCCGCGACAACGACCTGGTGGTGAACGCCACCCGCACCAAGCAGCTGACCAACTTCCGCGTCAGCGGCAAGGAAGATGCCGTGAAGATCACGCCACCCATCGAATGCACGCTGGAGTACGGCGTCGAATTCATCGAGGAGGATGAACTGGTCGAGATCACGCCCAAATCGATTCGTCTGCGCAAGCGGCACCTTAAGGAAAGCGACCGCAAGCGCGCCGGCCGTTCATAAAAGCCCCCACGGTCGTTCACTGCGTGTAACTCCCTGCCCCCCGAGGGGGCCGCTCCGCCTGCGGTCTGGCAAAGCCAGTCCCGCGGCTCCTGCTCGGTTTGATACCTTAGGCACAGTGCCGGGGTCTGGCTTGAATCCAAGGCTGCTGGATACACGGACGCTTCAGTAGCTTTCTTCGTTTTTGTCGCAATGAAACTCACACACTCCAAAGCAGTTGTCCTGATGGTGGTGGTCACGCTGATGTGGTCCATCGCGGGTGTGGTAACGCGGCATCTGGAATCGGCCCGCAGTTTTGAAGTGACGTTCTGGCGCAGCTTTTTCACCGTGGTGTCGCTGCTGGTCATCCTGCCGGCGTTTCAGGGGCGCAAGGCGCTGGTGGACAGCATTCGGCAGGGTGGGGCGGCCTTCTGGGCATCCAGCGTGTGCTGGAGCATCATGTTCACCGCCTTCATGGTGGCGCTCACGCTGACCACGGTGGCTAACGTACTGGTTACCATGGCCATTGGTCCGTTTCTGACTGCGCTGCTCGCCCGCATCTTCATCGGCCACAAGATTCCGCTACGCACCTGGTGCGCGATTGCGATGGCCGGCGTGGGCATCACCTGGATGTATGCCGGGCAGATGGATCTGGGCAGCCAGCTGGCGGGGACGCTGGTGGCCCTGATGGTGCCGCTGGCCGCGGCCAGCAACTGGACGGTGGTGCAGCACAACCGTGCGCACGGCAAGCGGATTGACCTGGTCCCGTCGGTGCTGGTCGGCGCGGTGATCTCATCGTTGGTCACGCTGCCGCTGGCGTTTCCGTTTGCCGCCACGCCGCATGATGTCGGCTTGCTGGCGATCCTGGGCCTGTTCCAGCTGGCCATTCCCTGCGTGCTGTCCATGCTCTGCGCGGCCGTCCTCAAGGCGCCCGAGGTGTCGCTGCTTGGCCTGCTGGAGGTGATCTTTGGCATTCTGCTGGCCTGGCTGGGCGCGGGTGAGGTTCCCGGTACCAGCGTGCTCACCGGGGGTGCCCTGGTCATTGCGGCGCTGGTGGTGAATGAATTGATTGGATGGAGACAACGCGCATGAACACCCCTCAGACCGACAGCCGCCCACCGCAGGCCGAGGTGCTTTTTGAGCAGAGTGGATCGGCCGGCCTCATCACGCTGAACCGGCCCAAGGCGCTCAATGCCTTGTCACTGCCCATGGTGCAGGCGCTGCTGAAGGCGCTGACCGAGTGGCGCGACGACCCGACCGTTCACGTCGTGGCTATTCGCGGTACCAACAAGGTGGGGCGACCG
>CALSAU010000234.1:0-4465 GCA_943372985.1 Polaromonas sp. YR568
CAACAACAAGGGCGTTTGGCTGCCATTCCCTGATTCTTGCTGCAATCGCCGTGAAGCGCGCATCGCCCTCGGCCGCGATGGTGGCCTGCGGGCTTGCGGTGCGGGTCAGCGTGTTGCCGCTGGCCACTCCGGTGCGCTTGAGGCCAAAGTCGAAAGCAAGAAATGTCTGGGGGGTCTGGGGGCTTGAGCCCGAGGAAGGCAAAGCCTTCGCGCTCATGCGTGGCCAGCGTCCGGAGAGAGCATCCAGCTCTGCAGGCCCAGCAGCAGCAGGGCCCGGTCGTAGCGCTGCTCGACGGGGGTATCAAAAATCACCGCCGCATCGGCAGCCACGGTCAGCCAGCTGTTGTCCGAGATTTCAGATTCGAGCTGCCCCTCGCCCCAGGCCGAGTAGCCGAGCGAGACGAATACCTTGCGGGGGCCGGCGCCGGTCGACAGGGCCTCCAGAACATCCTTGGAGGTGGTCATTTCGAGGCCGCCGGGGATGGTCATGGTGGAGGCATAGATGGACTCATTGCCGGGCATCATCGATTCGTGCAGCACGAAGCCGCGTTCGGTCTGCACCGGGCCGCCCTGGAACACGGGTGCCTCGGTCAGGTCGCTGCGGTGCAGGGGCAGTTCGACCTTGTCGAACAACTTCTTGAGGCTGATGTCGCTGGGCTTGTTGATGACCAGCCCCAGCGCGCCGCGGTCACTGTGTTCGCACATATAGACGACGCTTTTGGCGAACGCCTCATCGTCCAGCCCCGGCATGGCAATGAGGAAGTGGTGTGTGAGGTTGATTGATCCGGGGTCCGAAGCCATACCGGTATTTTACGCGCAGCGCCCACTTTCAGGTGTTTCCAGGAAGGCCATGACCAGACCCGGGCACAGCGCCAGACGCCTGTTTTGGCTACCATCCCCGGATGCCCAAAAAATACCAGACCGGCCTGATGTGGTTTCGCCGGGACCTGCGCACCGATGACAACGCGGCGCTTCACCACGCGCTGAAATCCTGCGAAAAGGTGTTTGCTGTTTTCGTTTTTGACAGCGACATTCTGGACCTGCTCCCGCGCGCCGACCGGCGGGTGGAATTCATCCGGGAATCGCTGGTCGATCTGAACGGGCAACTGCAGCAGTTGGCGCAGTGCGCTGGGAGTGCTGGCAGCACGGGGGCTGGCCTGATGGTGTTCCACGGCAAGGCCAGTGACACCTTGGTCGCACTGTCCGACCGCCTGTCGGTGGACGCCGTGTTTACCAACCACGACGACGAGCCCGCGGCGCTGGCCCGTGATGCCGAAGTCAACGCCCGCCTGCAAAGCGCCGGCAGGGCCTGGCACAGCTTCAAGGACCACGTGATTTTTGAACGCGATGAGGTGCTGACGCTGGCTGGCAAGCCCTACAGCGTGTTCACGCCCTACAAAAACGCGTGGCTGAAGAAGATCGATGCGTTTTACCTCAAGCCTTATCCGATTGAACCTTACGCACAGGCACTGGCACCACCGGCTGCGGGCGAGCCCTCTGGCATTCCCTCGTTGACCGATATCGGCTTTGAGTCCACCAATCTGCAAGCGCTGAAGATACCAACCGGCAGCCAGGGCGGGCAGGCGCTGTTTGACGAATTCATGGGTCGCATGGCCCAGTACAAGGAAACCCGTGACTTCCCCGCCGTCAAGGGCCCCAGCTACCTTGGCGTTCACCTGCGTTTTGGCACTGTGTCGCTGCGGCGCATGGCCGCGATCGCGCTTGACCGCCAACGCGAAGGCGACGAAGGCGCGGCCACCTGGCTGAGCGAGCTGATCTGGCGCGACTTTTATGCCCAGATCCTGAGCAATTTCCCGCACGCTGCACAGCAGGCATTCAAGCCCGAGTACGACGCCATCGTGTGGGAGTCAGGCGATGAGGCGCAGGCGCTGTTCAAGGTCTGGTGTGAGGGGCGCACCGGATATCCACTGGTGGATGCGGCCATGGCGCAGATCAACCAGACTGGCTACATGCACAACCGCCTGCGGATGGTGACCGCCAGCTTTCTGGTGAAAGACCTGGGCATCGACTGGCGCTGGGGCGAGCGCTATTTCGCCGAAAAACTCAACGACTTTGACCTGTCGGCCAACAACGGTGGCTGGCAGTGGGCGGCCAGTACGGGTTGCGACGCGCAGCCCTACTTCCGTATCTTCAACCCGGTGAGCCAGAGCGAGAAGTTCGACCCGCAGGGCAAGTTCATCCGCAAGTACCTGCCCGCGCTGGAGAAACTGCCGGCACCGGCCATCCACAGCCCGTGGACCGCCAAACCGCTGGAACTGGCAGCTGCCGGTGTAGCGCTGGGTGAGACCTATCCGATGCCGGTCGTCGCACACGACGAGGCCCGTGCCAAAACGCTGCAGCGCTATGCGGTGGTGAAGAAAAGCTGAGACCACCCTGCGCCGCTGACCCACCGGGTCAGGGGCAGTGGCCACTCAAGTGGCGGCTGCGGCCAATGCCTCTGCAGAGCAGTAATGACGCACCAGGCTCATCAACTCCTCTTCAGAGTACGGCTTGCCGAGGTAGTGGTCCACGCCCAGTTCCTTGGCGTGCTCGCGGTGCTTCTCGGCGATCCGTGAGGTGATCATCACAATCGGCAGCTTGCTCAGGCGCACATCGGCTCGGATGTTGCGCGCCAGGTCGAAGCCGTCCATGCGCGGCATCTCGATGTCAGACAGCACCAGCGCCGGCCGCTCTTCCTGTAGCCGCTCCAGCGCCTGCAAGCCATCGGCAGCCATCACCACCCGGTAGCCCTCACGCTGCAGGAAACGCTGCGTCACACGTCGCACCGTGATGGAGTCGTCCACCACCAGAATCAGCGGAATCTGTGGCGTCGCTGGCACCATGGGTGCAGTCGCAACCGTGCCGCCAGCGGACTCTTCCAGCATGTGCGGCTCGGCACGGTCAGAGCTCCAGGCGCGGGCCTGCTCGCCATACACCGACGCCAGCGCCACCGGGTTGTAAATCAGGACCACGGCGCCAGAGGCCAGCACCGACATGCCGGCAAGACCGGGCAGACGGGACAGCTGCGGCCCGAGGTTCTTCACCACCACCTCCTGGTTGCCCAGAACTTCATCGACGTGCAGTGCAATCCGCTGCGCAGCGCTTCGGAAAATCACGACCGGCGTGGTCTTGCCCTGCGCTTCGGTGCTGTGGTGCGAGGCCTGCAGCAGCGCCCCCGACCAGAAGAAGGGCACGGATTCGCCAGCCACATCCAGTGTGCCGGTGTTGTAGGCCTGCTGTAGCTCTTTGGCGGTGGCGCGGCGAACGGTCTCCACCACGTTGGCAGGCACGCCGATAGACAGGTTCGCAGCGCGAATCATCACCACCTGCGTCACAGCAGTGGTCAGTGGCAGCACCAGCTTGAAGTGTGTGCCCTTGCCAGCCACAGTGGAGGTTTCGATCCGGCCACCCAGTGCATTGACTTCGGAACGGACCACATCCATGCCGATACCGCGGCCTGCCAGTTCGGTCACCTGTGAGGCGGTCGAAAAACCGGGCATGAAGATCATGCTGGCAGCCTGTTGATCGTCCAAGGCCTGGTCGGCAGAGACCAGCCCGAGGCTGACCGCCTTTTCGCGGATGCGCTGCAGGTTCAGGCCCGCACCGTCATCACTGAAATCGACCGACACGTCGTTGCCTTCCTGGCGCAGGTGCACGGTGATCAATCCGACCGGGTCCTTGCCGGCAGCTCGGCGGCTGTCGACGCTTTCAATGCCGTGCGCGACGCAATTGCGAAGCAGGTGCTCAAACGCCGGCGTCATCCGGTCCAGCATGCCGCGGTCCATCTCGATAGTGCCGCCCAGCAGGTCCAGCCGGACCTGTTTGCCGGTGTCTTTGCTGGCCTGACGGACCACGCGGTACAGACGCTCGGAAATGCCCTCGAACTCCACCATGCGCGTGCGCAGCAGGTCGCGTTGCAATTCGCGGGTCTGGCGGGCCTGGGCGATCAGGTCGTCCTCGGTCGCCTCAACGGTCCGCTGCAAAGTCCGCTGCACGGTAGCCACGTCGTTCACCGACTCGGCCATCATGCGGGTCAGCTCCTGCACCCGGGTGAAACGATCGAATTCGAGCGGGTCGAATCCAGCCTGCGCCTCTTTCGCCTGTGCCAGGCGCGACTGCATCTGCGTTTCGGCCTGCAGTTCGATGTCGCGCAGCTGCTGACGCAAACGGTTCAAGTTACCGCTCATGTCGTTGAGCGAAACGCGCAGCTGGCTGAGCTCTGCCTCCAGCCGTGAGCGCGTGATCATCACCTCGCCGGCCTGGTTCACCATGCGGTCCAGCAACTGTGAACGCACGCGAATAGACGCAGACGCGGCCTGACGCAGGGGCTGCATCGCCATTGATTGCGGCGCAGGGACGGAGAGTTTGCGCGAAGCACCCGCCTCGGCAGCCGCTGGCTCGCTCGTGGCAGCAGATCGCACAACGGGCGCAGCCGAAGACACGTCGGTCGATGCAGCTGCAGTCG
>CALSAU010000235.1:0-4464 GCA_943372985.1 Polaromonas sp. YR568
AGCGTGAAACGCTTGCCCTTGGTGCCCGCGGACAGCAGGAAAGCGCCCATGCTGGCGGCCATGCCAACGCACAGCGTCGACACATCGGGCTTGATGAACTGCATGGTGTCGTAAATCGCCATGCCGGCCGTGACCGAGCCGCCGGGGGAGTTGATATAGAAGGAGATGTCCTTGTCGGGATTTTCGCTCTCCAGGAACAGCAACTGGGCCACCACCAGATTGGCCGTCTGGTCGTTGACCGGCCCAACCAGGAAAATCACTCGCTCCTTGAGCAGGCGGGAATAAATGTCATACGAGCGCTCGCCGCGGCCGGACTGCTCGATCACCATGGGCACCATGCCCAGGCCTTGTGTGTCTTGCGCGCCAGCCTGGTAGCCACCGCCGTGAATGCTGTTTCGAACCATCATGTTTTCTCCAGAGATGCGTGTACTGTACCGAAAATAACCACCCCAAATGACTTGGGGCCTGTGCTGCAAAGCACAAGCCCCAATTTCAGCGCCATCAGACCGAATGGTCAGTCCGGATGGCTCGGGATCAGTTCTGACCCATCAGCTCGTCAAAGGCGATGGATTTTTCGGTGACTTTGGCCTTGCTCAGCACGAACTCGGTCACGTTGTTCTCGATCACCACGGCCTCGACTTCCGCCATGCGGCGGTTGTCGCTCAGGTACCAGCGCACCACGTCCTGGGGCTTCTCGTAGCTGGCGGCCAGTTCGTCGATGTGGGCCTTGATCTGCTCGGGCTTGGCCTGCAGCTCATTGCTGCGAACCAGCTCAGCAACCACCAGACCCAGACGCACGCGGCGCTCGGCTTGCGGACGGAACACATCCTCAGGAATCGGGGCCTTGTCGGCGTCCTTGATGCCGCGCTGCTTCAGGTCGGCACGGGCGCCTTCGATCATGCGGTCGACTTCGGCCTGCACGCTGGATTTGGGCAGGTCGAGTTCGGCGCTGGCAATCAGTGCGTCCATGACCGCATTCTTGTTGCGGGCCAGCAGACGCGCCTTGACTTCACGCTCGAGGTTCTTGCGGATGTCGCTGCGCAGGCCTTCAACGGAGGCATCGGCAATGCCGAGCGATTTGGCCAAGGCTTCATTCACTTCCGGCAGGTGCGCGGCTTCGATCTTCTTCACGGTGACCAGGAAGTCCGCCTGCTTGCCGGCAACGTCCTTGCCGTGGTAATCGGCGGGGAAGCTCAGCGGGAAGGTCTTGCTCTCGCCGCTTTTCATGCCGCGCACGGCGTCTTCGAATTCCTTGAGCATCTGGCCTTCGCCAACCAGGAACTGGAAGTCTTCGGCCTTGCCACCGGCGAATGGCTCGCCGTCAATCTTGCCTTCGAAGTCAATCGTGGCGCGGTCGCCGTCCTGGGCGGCGGCGTCCTGCGCGCGCTGTGCGAAGGTGCGGCGCTGCTTGCGCAGGATGTCCAGCGTCTTGTCGATGGCGGCGTCGCTGACTTCGGAGCTCACCTTCTCGACGGTGGCGCCAGACAGATCGGCAATCTTGACGTCGGGGTAGACCTCGAACACGGCATCAAAGGACAGCTCGCCATCGGGTGCGCCCTCCTTTTCGCTGATGCGCGGCTGGCCGGCCACACGCAGCTTGGCTTCGTTCGCCGCGACCGAGAAGGCCTCACCGACCTTGTCGTTCATGACTTCGTAGTGCACCGAATAGCCATAGCGCTGGGCCACCACATTCATCGGCACCTTGCCGGGGCGGAAACCGTCCATCTTGACGGTGCGGGCGATCTTCTTGAGGCGGGAGTCCACTTCGGACTGGATGACGTTGACGGGGAGGGTCAGGGTCATCTTGCGCTCGAGCTTGTCGAGGGTTTCAACGTTCACGGGCATGGTGTTCTCTCTGTATGTAAATGAGGGGCCCCGCTGGCACCAGACGGCGGCTGCGGCGCCGTGCTCCATTTCGGGTAACCCTGTATTCTAAGGGCTAAGGGTTTGCCGGCAGGGTCGGCCGCAGGGCGATAACCGCAAGGTTGTTGCCTGATTCCGGCGAGTCGCGCAATCGCTTATTCGTCAACCACCAGCCGCCCCCGAATCTGCGCGCGTTCAGTGAACGCCAGAAGCAGGCCGTGAATCCGCATCTCACGACATGCTCAGCGACGTCCAGATTCTGTTGGTAGATCGCAAAACACCCATGACGCGCCAGACGAATCGCTGGACGCTGCCGATCTTGAGCATCTTCACCCCCTAATGGTGCGCCTGCCCGGCTCGCGTGCACATGAATTGACCGCAGGGCGAGACCGATCAAGGCAAAAAGCGATCGATCTGAGGGCTGTTCCCCGGCCCAGCGCTGCTGAACATCACCAACTGGCAGGCCAAACCAAGGCCATCAAGCGCACCAACTTAATGCGCACCAACGACGCCCCAAAGTCTCCAGATGGTGGTGTTGAAGGAGGAAATGCGTCAAAACTTTTGTGGATACACGCCTTTTGAAAAAAGTGGATGGCATAAGGCTTGCCTAGGTGCGGCGCTGCCCGGCTGACAAACGGCAGTTTGCAGACCGCTTCTCTCACCAACGCAACAGGAGTTCCCTCATGACGCTGATCCGCCGAAATTTCATCACTGGTGCTGCCGTCGCTGGCGGCGTACTGGGCGCGCCCGCCATCGCCCGCGCACAGACCAAAACCGTCCTCAACTGGAAGATGACCAGCGCCTACGGCAAGGGATCACCCTTCTATATGGATGGACCCGGCAGTGCGACCGACCTGGCCAAACGCATCCGTGAGATGTCGGATGGCCGCCTGAATATCCAGGTGTTTGGCGCCGGCGAACTGATCCCGGCCTTCGAGGGCTTCGACGCAGTGCGCGCCGGCACCGTGGAAATGAACCACGCCAACAGCTACTTCTGGACCGGCAAGACCTTCGCGGCCCAGTACTTCACTGCAGTGCCGTTCGGCATGAACTTCCAGGGCATGAACGGCTGGCTGTATGACGGCGGCGGCATTGATCTGTGGAACGAGGTGTATGCACCGTTCGGCATGGTGGCCATGCCCTGCGGCAACACCGGCGTGCAGATGACGGGCTGGTTCAAGAAGGAAATCAACTCCGTGGCCGACTTCAAGGGCCTGAAGATGCGCATTCCCGGCCTGGCCGGCAAGGTGTACGCCAATCTCGGCGTCGACGTCAAAGTGCTGCCAGGCGGCGAAATCTTCCCCGCGCTGGAGCGCGGTGTGATTGACGCAGCCGAGTTTGTGGGCCCCTTCCAGGACCGGCGCCTCGGACTGCACAAGGCCGCCAAGTACTACTACACCACCGGCTGGCACGAGTCGGCCACGGTGTCGGAGCTGCTGATCAACAAGGCCGCATGGGACAAGCTGCCGGCCGACCTGAAGGCCATCGTCAGCAACGCTGCAGCAGCCTGTAACGTCATCAGCGAAGGCTGGTGCCAGAAGGCCAACTCCGAGGCGATGGAAGACCTCATCAAGAACCAGAAGGTGATTGCCAAACCGTTGCCTGATTCAGTGGTCAAGGCCCTGCGGGCCGAGACGGAGAAGGTGTTGGCCGAAGCGGTTGCCAAGGACCCATTGACCAAGAAGGTGCACGACTCCTACTTCTCGTTCAAGGCCAAGTTCGACCGCTGGTCTGAGGTCAGCGAAGAGGCGTACCACCTCAAAGTCCGCGGCTGAACGGGAGCACCGGCATGACGAAAGCGATGTCAGTCGCAATCAACGGAATTGAGTCGCTGATCGATCGGACCGGTAAAGCCACACTCTGGATTGCCTTGGCCATGATTGGCCTGGTGGCGACCAATGTGGTGCTGCGCTACACGCTGAGCTTCGGCTCGGTGTGGGCGCAGGAACTGGAATGGCACCTGCTCTCGGCGCTCATTCTGCTGGCCATGAGCTATGCCATCCAGCGCGGCGACAACGTCCGCGTGGACCTGTTCTACGCGGACTTTTCGCCACGCATGAAGTTCGCGGTGGATGTGCTGTCGACGGTGTTGATACTGCTTGTGGCGATCCTGTTCGTCAAGCTGTCGTTGCCCTACGTCATGCAATCCTGGTCGATCTCCGAGAAGTCCGCCGACCCGGGGGGCATTCCGTACCGATGGGTGATCAAAAGCCTGATTCCCCTGGGCTACAGCCTGCTGGCGCTGCAATCCTTCGGCGCCTTGCTGAAGCTTCTGCGCGACCATGCGCAGCAAGGAAAGTCCAGCCATGTTTGAGCCGCAAACCCTTGCCCTGATGATGCTCGCGGCATTCTTCGGAATGCTGATGCTGGGCGTGCCGGTGGCCACCACGCTGGCGACCGTTGGCTTTGTCTTTGGCTATATCGGCTTCGGAGACTCGCTCTTCAACCTGCTCCCGGCACGCGTGTACGGCATCGTCGCCGGTTACCAGTGGATGGCGATTCCGCTCTTCGTCTTCATGGGCGTCATGCTGGAAAAGTCACGGCTGGCCGACGACCTGCTCGACGTCATGGGCCACATCGCCGGTGGCGTACGTGGCGGCA
>CALSAU010000236.1:0-4460 GCA_943372985.1 Polaromonas sp. YR568
TGATGAACTTCTCATAATTATGCGTAATTACAGCAATCCGACCAAGCAAAATGCCAAGCCCTGTGCGGTAAAACCACAGGGGTATGCCCTAGGAACGCAAAAAATCGGATCTGCGGAAGCAAGCGTTGAAGGCAAGCAATCCCGCGCTGATCAAGGGCAGCGGGGGTCGCGGGAAGATCAGGGTGCGAAAGTAAAGATCGATTGCATGCGGATACCTGTTCACGCGACGCGCGATCCCGGGCGCCCCTCACACGTCATTTGCGAAGGAACGCCTGACCGGTATCGCCACTCGGTATCGCTCAGCGGGTCTCTTCGCGCCGGGTGGCCCAGGCCCACAGCGCCACACCCGCCACCATCATCGGGATGCACAGCCATTGGCCCATGCTCAAGCCCAGCGCCAGCACACCCAGAAAGTCGTCGGGCTCACGGAAAAACTCGGCAATGAAACGGAACACGCCGTAGCCGAACAAAAACGCACCAGAGACCTGCCCCATCCGGCGGGGCTTGCGGGCATAGAGCCACAGCAGCACAAACAGCAGCAGTCCTTCCAGCAGGAACTGGTAGACCTGCGACGGGTGGCGCGGCAGCGGCGAACCACTGCCGGGAAACACCATGCCCCATGGCAGGGTCGGGTCCGAGAAACGCCCCCACAGCTCGCCGTTGATGAAGTTGCCCGCGCGGCCCGCTGCCAGCCCGGTTGGCACACAAGGGGCGATGAAATCCATCACTTGCAGCCACGGCCTTTGCCGGGTACGGGCAAACCACAGCTGCGACACCAGCACGCCCAGCATGCCGCCATGAAAGCTCATGCCGCCCTGCCAGATGGCAAAGATTTCCAGCGGATGACTGAGGTAGTAGCCGGGTTTGTAGAAAAGGCAGTAACCGATACGTCCGCCAACCACCACGCCCACGACCCCGAGGAACAGGATGTCTTCAATGTCCTTCACCGACCACGCGCCCCGGCCGGTGATCGATGCATAGGGCTGATGCCGCAGACGCCGGGTGGCCAGGAAAAAGAACAGCGCGAATGCAGCAAGGTAGGTCAGGCCGTACCAGTGGATGGCCAGTGGCCCGAGCTGAAGTGCAACGGGATTGATTTCGGGATGAATGAGCATGCCTGCATTTTGCACGTGCCACCCAAAAGCCTGCGGCTGCGGCCGGGATCAGCAGAGCGTCTGTACCGCAATCCCTCCACAGTTCACCGGTCGGGTGACGCTTCCATCTCCTGGACCAACGCGACAAATCGCGCCACCACCGGGTTGCTGCCACCTGCTTTCCAGAGCAGGCTGGTTTCACAGCCGGGCACGGTCACGACGTTCTGTACGGCAGCCTTTGAAGCCGACCTGCGCGCGCCCGCACTTTGTGGCGCGACGAGGCGCCGGTACACCACACCCGGCCGCTGGAACTGCTGCACGCTTTCGGGCACCCACGCTAGCCCCACCCCGGCCGAGACCAGGTTCACGATGGTCTGCATCTGGATGGCCTCTTGCGCCACCCGCGGCAGCTCGCCGGCGGCGTGGTACATCGCAAAGATCGCGTCGTGGAGAGACGGCAAAATGCGGCGCGGAAAAATGACCAGCGGCTCATTTTTCAGATCGTTCACCGACAAGTTGGACCGCGACGCCAGCGCACTTTGTTCCGGCAGCGCCACCACCAGCGGCTCCTGCGCGATGCGCAAGGACTCCAGCCCGGTCGGTGCAAAGCCGGGGGAATGCAGCACAAACCCCGCATCGATGGTGCCGCGCTCGAAAGACTGCAGCTGCACAGCGCCGGTCGACTCCATCAGCTCCAGCACCACGCCGGGATAGCGCTCCCGGAATGCGCGCACCCAGCGTGGCAACAGGTCGAAACCCACGGTGGAGACAAACGCCAGCCGCAGGCGACCCGCCTCGCCGTCCGCACTGGCTCGGGCCAGAGCCGGCAGCGCCTCGGCACGGGCCAGCACATCACCCACCTCTGCCACGAGCGCTTTGCCCGCCACCGTGAGCTGCACGCTGCGCTGGGTCCGGTCGAACAGGCGCACGCCAAGGGTGCGCTCCAGCTGGGCGATGGCCTGGGTCAGGGGTGGCTGTGTCATGGCCAGCCGGCGGGCGGCATTGCCGAAGTGAAGCTCCTCTGCCACAGCCAGGAACTGTCGCCACAGCCGCAGTTCAACGTGTGCAGTCTTCATATGTGAAATATATTAATACTGCATGAATAATGGATTGGAGAATATCAGACAAAACACGCATACTCACGGCTGACCCGCTGTCGCCATGCCCACGGCGCCGCCCTCTCCCCAGCCACTACAAGAGACATCTATGGAAACCAAGACCATCCGCCTCAACCCCCGCAGCAAGAACATCACCGAAGGCAAGTCGCGCGCGCCCAACCGCTCGATGTACTACGCCATGGGCTACGAGGAAGGCGACTTCCAGAAGCCGATGATTGGTGTGGCCAACGGCCACAGCACCATCACGCCCTGTAACAGCGGCCTGCAGAAACTGGCCGATGCCGCGATTGCCGCCATCGAAGAAGCCGGTGGCAACGCGCAGGTGTTTGGTACGCCCACCATTTCGGACGGCATGGCCATGGGCACCGAGGGCATGAAGTACTCGCTGGTCAGCCGTGAAGTCATCTCCGACTGCATCGAAACGTGCGTGCAGGGCCAGTGGATGGACGGCGTGCTGGTGGTCGGCGGTTGCGACAAGAACATGCCCGGTGGTCTGATGGGCATGCTGCGCGCCAATGTGCCGGCTATCTATGTGTACGGCGGCACCATCCTGCCCGGCAGCTACAAGGGCAAGGACCTCAACATCGTCAGCGTGTTTGAAGCCGTGGGCGAGAACGCCGCAGGTCGCATGAGCGACGAAGACCTGCTGCAGATCGAGCGCCGCGCCATTCCGGGCACTGGCAGCTGCGGCGGCATGTACACCGCCAACACCATGTCGAGTGCGTTCGAGGCCCTGGGCATTTCGCTGCCCTACTCCAGCACCATGGCCAATCCGCACGACGAGAAGATGAACTCGGCCAAGGAATCGGCCCGTGTGCTGGTTGAAGCCATCAAGAAGGACATCAAGCCGCGCGACATCGTCACCAAGAAGGCGATTGAAAACGCGGTGGCGGTCATCATGGCCACGGGGGGCTCCACCAATGCCGTGCTGCACTTCCTGGCGATTGCCCACACCGCCGGCGTGGAGTGGACGATTGACGACTTTGAGCGCGTGCGCCGACGCACCCCGGTGCTGTGCGACCTCAAGCCCTCCGGCAAATATCTGGCGGTCGACCTGCACAAAGCGGGCGGCATTCCGCAGGTCATGAAGACCCTGCTGGCCGCCGGCTTGCTGCATGGCGACTGCCTGACGATTTCAGGCCAGACAATTGCCGAAGTGCTCAAGGATGTGCCGGATGTGCCACGCGCCGACCAGGATGTCATCCGCCCGATCAACAACCCGATGTACGCAGAAGGCCATCTGGCCATTCTCAAGGGCAACCTCTCGCCCGAAGGCTGCGTGGCCAAGATCACTGGCCTCAAGAGCCCAGTGATGACCGGCCCGGCCCGTGTGTTTGACGACGAGCAGTCGGCACTGGCCGCCATCCTGGCTGGCAAGATCAAGGCGGGCGACGTGATGGTGCTGCGCTACCTCGGCCCCAAAGGCGGTCCGGGCATGCCGGAAATGCTAGCCCCTACGGGCGCGCTGATTGGTGCCGGTCTGGGCGAAAGCGTCGGCCTCATCACCGATGGCCGTTTCTCCGGCGGCACCTGGGGCATGGTGGTCGGCCATGTGGCGCCCGAAGCGGCGGCAGGCGGCAACATCGCGTTTATCCACGAGGGCGACTCCATCACCATCGACGCGCACCAGTTGCTGCTGCAACTGAACATCAGCGATGCCGAACTGGCCCAGCGCAAGGTCGGCTGGAAGCCGCCAGCCCCTCGCTACACCCGTGGCGTGCAGGCCAAGTTTGCCTTCAATGCTTCCAGTGCCAGCAAGGGCGCCGTGCTCGACGATTATTGAGATTTGGGTTTGAGATCGGCCTCATAGGCCCCAAAGAAAAAAGCCTGTCGGACCCGACAGGCTTTTTTCATAATGAAGACGGTTTACTTGCGCTTGCGCGACAGCATGCCCATGGCGTCACGCTGCTTGTCAATCCGGTCCTGCTTGCGCTTGTCCATCTTCTCGACCTCCTTGCGCTTCGTGTAACCGGATGCGTCGGCCCACCACCACCACACCACCGCCAGTGCGAACGGGGACAACACAATCCACCAGCTCCACTCTGCCACGGGGCCGATCTGCAGATATTTCAATAAAAGGGCAATCACGCCGGCTACCAAAAAATACATGTCTGACTCCTGAGCCATCTGGCCATACAGGCCGTTTACAACCTCGGGGAATCAAGGTCAACCAGCCTCACTACAATGACGTTGAATGACTGTAACCGAATCCACGTTTGGACTCGTCTTTTCCAAAGGACTTCTCATG
>CALSAU010000237.1:0-4454 GCA_943372985.1 Polaromonas sp. YR568
AGGCAGATGTTGCGGTGGCCCTGGCCTTTGGCCTCGTGGTAGGCCTTGATGACCAGCAGACCCGCGTACTCGCCCTGCGAGCCGGCGTTGGGCTGCAGGCTGATGCCGGCATAGCCGGTGGCTTGGCACAGCCAGTCGCGCAATTGCTGGTCAAGCTCGGCGTAGCCCTGCAACTGGTCGGCAGGCGCGAACGGGTGCACGTTGGCAAACTCCGGCCAGGTGATGGGAATCATCTCGCTGGTGGCGTTGAGCTTCATCGTGCAGCTGCCAAGCGGGATCATGGTGCGGTCGAGGGCCAGGTCCTTGTCGCTCAGCATGCGGATGTAGCGCAGCATGCCGGTTTCGGAGTGGTGGGTGTTGAACACCGGGTGCGTGAGGAAGTCGCTGGTGCGGCGCAGGTCGGCGGGAATCAGCGACTCGATGCCTTTTTCAAACGCGCTGACCACCGGCAGGGTCTGCCCCGGTTTGACGAAGAAAGACCAGAGCTTTTCGATGTCGGTGCGGGTGGTGGTTTCGTCCAGCGACACGCCCAGGTGGTTGTTCAGGCGGCAGCGCAGGTTGGCGCCGCCCTCGCGGGCACGCTCCACGATGGCGGCGGTGGCGTCGCCGGTGCGCACCGTCACCGAATCAAACGCGCCGGTGTTGCTGATCTCGTAGCCCAGCTCCTGCAGGCCGCGCACAAAGATGGCGGTGTAAGCCGCAATGCGTTCGGCAATGCGCTTGAGGCCCTGCGGCCCGTGGTACACCGCGTACATGCTGGCAATCACCGCTGGCAGCACCTGCGCGGTGCAGATGTTGGAGGTGGCCTTTTCGCGGCGGATGTGCTGCTCGCGCGTCTGCAGCGCCAGCCGGTAGGTGGGGTGGCCGTGTGAATCGACACTGACACCCACCAGACGGCCGGGCAGTGAACGCTTGAACTCGTCGCGGCAGGCGAGGTAGGCCGCATGCGGGCCGCCATTGCCCATCGGCATGCCAAAGCGCTGGGTGGTGCCCAGCACAATGTCGGCGTCCCACTCGCCGGGTGGCGTGAGCAGCGTCAGCGCCAGCAGATCGGCCGCCACGCAGAGGGCGGCGTTGTCCACATGGGCCTGCCCGGCCAGCGGGCGCAGGTCGTGAATGCTGCCGGTGGTGGCGGGGTACTGCACCAGCACACCGAAGTAGTCACCAGAGGTCATCAGCTGCGGCACGGTTTCGGTCACCGAGCTGATGCGCACCTCAATGCCCAGCGGCTTGGCGCGCGTCTGGATCACCTCGATGGTCTGTGGGTGGCAGTCACCCGAGACGATGAAGACATTGCTCTTGCTCTTCACGCTGCGTTTGGCGAGCGTCATCGCTTCAGCGGCGGCAGTGGCTTCGTCCAGCATGGATGCATTGGCAATCGGCATGCCGGTCAGGTCGCACACCATGGTCTGGAAGTTGATGAGCGCCTCCATGCGGCCCTGCGAAATCTCGGCCTGGTAAGGCGTGTAGGCGGTGTACCAGGCGGGGTTTTCGAGGATGTTGCGGAGGATCACGCCGGGCGTGTGGGTGCCGTAGTAGCCCTGGCCGATGTAGCTCTTGAGCACCTGGTTTTTGGACGCAATTGCCTTGAGCTGCTTGAGCGCAGCGGCTTCCGTGACCGGCATCGGAATCGCCATCGCAGTGCTGCGTGCAATCGAGCGCGGCACGATGCCCTCGATCAGCGCACGGCGCGACGCGGCGCCGACCACGCTGAGCATGTGCGCCTCGTCGGCGTCGTCGATACCGATGTGGCGGGCGATGAATTCAGCCGGGTTTTCAAGGTCGCCCAGCGGCTTGGCGGATTGCATCAACATGGTAGAGATTCCGGTTTTGAAATAGGCGTTTGTTCTGTGGCCCGCGCAGGGGTCAGGCGGAGAACGAGGTGTAAGCGGTTTCGTCCATCAGCGCATCGAGCTGCGACTTGTCCGACAGCTTGATCTTGAAGAACCAGCCAGCGCCCAGCGGGTCGCTGTTGGCCAGCGACGGGTCGTCGCGCAGCGCTTCATTGACCTCGGTGACTTCGCCGCTCACCGGCATGTACACATCGGCAGCCGCCTTGACAGACTCGACCACGCCAGCGGTTTCCTTCTGCGCGAAGGTGGTACCGACGGCAGGCAGGTCCACAAACACCACGTCGCCCAGCGCGTCCTGTGCGTGCACGGTGATGCCGACGGTGGCGGTGTCGCCTTCAATCTTCAGCCATTCATGGTCTTCGGTGTACTTGATGGTCATGGTGTTCTCCTGGGGTTCAATGTATGGAAAGAGTGAAAAAATCAGCCACGGAAATAGCGATTCGGTACAAAAGGCATGGCAGTGACTTCCATGGGCACCGGCTTGCCGCGCACCATGGCATTCACGATGGTGCCGAGCGCGGCAAACCCGGGCTGCACATAGCCCATGGCCACCGGCTGGTTGATGGTCGGGCCCAGCAGGCCGCTGGTCACTTCGCCGATCAACGTGCCATCTGTCGCATGCAAAGGCGTGTGGTCGCGGACCGGCACGCGCTCCAGCGCCTTGAGGCCCACGCGCTTGCGTGTCAGGCTGGCAGGGTTATCTAGTTGGGCCAGTACCTCGTCGGCACCGGGGAACCCACCGGCCCGCGCGCCACCGGTGCGGCGCACTTTCTGGATCGCCCAGTTGAGGCTGGCTTCAATGGGGGTGGTGCTGGTGTCGATGTCATTGCCGTAGAGGCAAAGGCCCGCCTCCAGCCGCAGCGAATTGCGGGCACCCAAGCCAATCGGTTTGACTTCCGGCTGCGCGAGCAGGACGCGTGCCAGTGTTTCGGCCTGCGTGGCGTGCACGGAAATCTCGAAGCCGTCTTCACCGGTGTAGCCGCTGCGGGTGAGAAAGCAGTCGCACCCTGCCACTTCGAAGCGGCCGCCGGTCATGAACACCAGTTTGTCGACGCCGGGCGCCAGCCGCGCCAGCGCGGTCACGGCCTGCGGCCCCTGCAGCGCCATCAGCGCCATCTCGGGCATGGGGATGACCTCGCAGCGACTGCCAATGCGCTGCTGGATATGGGCGATGTCGCCAACCTTGCAGGCGCCATTGACGATGATGAACAGGTCGCCGCCGTTGGCCACATCGCGGTTGAAGAACATCAGGTCGTCGATGATGCCGCCGTCGTCATTGAGCAGCAGGCCGTAGCGCTGCTTGCCGACGGGCAGATCGATCACATCGACCGGAATCAGGCTTTCCAGCGCAGCGGCGGCATCGGGGCCGACCAGGCGCAACTGCCCCATGTGCGAGACGTCAAACAGGCCGGCGCTGCTGCGGGTGTGCAGATGTTCGGCCATCAGGCCTGCGGGGTATTGCACCGGCATGCTGTAGCCGGCAAACGGTACCATGCGGGCGCCCAGTTCCAGATGCAGCGCATGCAGCGGGGTTTTCAGCAATGATTCTTGAGGGGACGAAGACGGGTCGGACAAGGCATTCTCCGAAGGGCAAACACGATTCCACGACGGCTGCCTTGCGGCATCGGTCATGCGCTGCCCCTGCTGTCCTCTTTACCTGAGAGATTCGCCTGGCGATACAGGTTTGCTCCTTCGGTGGACCGCCCTGGCGGCGGCCTCTCTCCAGTAGGGAACGTCATCCGGCGGCAGTGCCGCCAGACCACGGTTGCCAGTCCTTTTGCCTGAGCGTTCAGGACACCGTGAGGGTGTCGCCTGCGCCTTCGGCGGCTTCCGCGAAAGAAGCTCTCTCCTAGCAATTGAGATTCTACCGCGCGGTCTTGGCTTGGCCCCCGGTTCCTTGCCAGCACGAGCCGTGGAACCGGCTTTGCCGGGCCACAGGCGGGCGGCCCCCTCGGGGGGCAGAGAGCTACACGCAGTGAGCGACCGTGGGGCTAAATGGACGAGCCGTGGAACCGGCTTCGCCGGGCCACAGGCGGACGGCCCCCGAGGGGCTGACGACCGCTGCTCCAAACCTGCCTGCGCAGGTTTGGACGGGAGGAAGGGCCCACGCCTCTGGCGTGGGCACGTACAGGGAACTACACGAAGTGGGGAAGCGTGGGGGCCTATTTACTTTGCGTAAACAATGTCCCGCAGGAACAGCGACAGCTGCGGCACAAAGGTGATCAGCATCAGACAGCCCAGAATCACCAGCACGAAGGGAATCAGGTGCGGGATGATGCGGTCCAGCGATATTCGGGCCACCGTACAGGCGGCAAACAGGTTCACGCCAAAGGGTGGCGTGATCATGCCCAGGGCGAGATTGACCACCATCACCAGCCCGAAATGCACCGGGTCAACGCCGAAATGCATCGCCACCGGCGCCAGAATGGGCGCCAGCACAATGATGGCGGCACTGGTTTCGATGAACATGCCAATCACGAACAGCGCTGCGTTCACACCCAGCAGGAACATCACCGGTGACTGGAGCACTTGCTGCAACCACACGCCAATCGCTTCGGGCACCCCTGCACGCGTGAGCAGGAAGGCGAACAGCCCGGCATT
>CALSAU010000238.1:0-4443 GCA_943372985.1 Polaromonas sp. YR568
AAGCTGCTGAATTCGGTTCGGTAGCAGGAACCTCAACCGCAGTGGGTGAAGCAGCCATTGCCGGCTTCGACGGGCTGATGAATGTGGCGGTATGCGTGATCGCAGCTGCCTGCTCCGGTGCAGCTCCAAATGCTGCCGGCTCATCGCGGTCAAGACCCCACACTGCGGCGCAGATAACAGCGACAAGGCCAAGCCCGCCGACCCAGCCAGCCCATCGCCGGGTACGCACGTCAGGCATGCACGTCCACGGCAAAACCGATCTTCACCACCTGCGCCAGGCGCAACACGTCCCAGTTGGTGAGGTGAATACAGCCATTGGTTTCTGCCGTGCCCACACGTGAGGGATCTGGCGTGCCGTGAATGCCCCAGTGCGGCTTGCTCAGCCCCAGCCAGTAGACCCCGACCGGATTGTTCGGCCCAGCCGCGATATCGGTTTTGACACTGCTGCTTTTCGCATTTTTGAGCAGCGCCGGGTCATAAGTGAATACCGGGTTCTTCGCGGCGTTCTTGATGTCCATGCGGCCAATCGGCAAACGATCGGAGGCACCACCAATGCTGATGGGGAAGGCAGCCACTGGCAATTCATCCTTGTCCATCAGATACAAAACCCGCTCGGACTTGTCGATGCGAATCGCCGCCGCCTTGGCGGGTGCCTTCTCATCACTGCTCGTCGGCACAACGATCTTGTCACCAGCTTCCAAGCGACTTCCGCGGTTTACGTCACGCAGCCACTTTGAACTGCAATGGAATTTTTCACCCAGCGCTTCCTGAACCGTCTCGTAGTCGAGCGACTTGAGCTGCGCCCTTTCCATCATGTCGGTCGGGGTCTTGTTGAAGGGCCCTGCGGCATCTTCCTTGGTAACTGTGTATTCACTGAGCAAGGGTACTGATGTATCGCCTGCAAGGACCTTCCACGTGGCCACATCGATGCGGCCAGTCGACTTCAATGCGTTCGAGGTCTGGAAGGCGGCCACCATGCGGCGCATGTTGGTACCGAACGAGCCGTCAATCTCACCCGGCGAAAACCAGACGCGGTCCAGCAATATCTGGGCACGCAAGACAGACTCACCGCGTGCGCCCGAGCTCAACAGCGGCGTGCTGGTGTCTGCGTTCACACGTTCCATCAGGGTCAGACCTGCCGAAGTCTTGGAGACTGGCTCCTTCAGGGCCTTTTTCTGGGGGGCTGCGATGGCAGCCAGGGAACTGCTGGCAAGGAGCCAGCCCAGAAGTTGGCGGCGCGGAATGAGAGAGATGTGTTGCAAGAGACGCTCCATGTTGATGCTCATCGATGCTAGACCGCGAACATTTGGATACGTGTCAGCCATAACCGTTTCATCGTCAAGGCCGAAAGCGCGCCCCCTCACCGGGCCTTCAGGCGAAAGTGATTGATGTAATCGACCTCCAGCCCCTAATCGGTCAATGCTTTGCGCTATCTTATTTATAGTGCTTCTGTCGACATTGCCGGATCACACCACCACGGGCTCATGCTCCAGCAGGATGCCAAAGCGCTCGTACACGCTGGTCTGGATGGCCTTGGCCAGCGTCATCACCTCGCCGCCGGTCACAGGGTCAGCGCTGCCTCCGCGGTTGACCAGCACCAGCGCCTGCTTTTCGTACACGCCCGCGTTGCCGATGGACTTGCCCTTCCAGCCGCAGGCGTCGATCAGCCAGCCGGCCGCCAGCTTGACCGAGCCATCGGCCAGCAGGTAATGCACGATCTTGGGCTCGCGCTGGATGATGTCGGCGCACTGCTCGGGCGAGACGGTAGGGTTCTTGAAAAAGCTGCCGGCGTTACCAATCACCTTCGGGTCGGGCAGCTTGGCGCGGCGGATCTCGCAGATCCAGTCGTAAATCTGCTGCGCGTCGGGCGCGGTGATTCCTGACTGCTGCATCTTCTTGTCGATGTCGGCATAGCCCAGCACCGCTTTCCATGGCTTGGGCAGAAAGAAACGCACGCGGGTGATCAGCGCCTTGCCCGCCAGACCGAAGCCCTGCGGACCGCTACTGCGCGACTCGGCGCTGTGTTTGAACACCGAGTCGCGGTAGCCAAAGGCGCACTGCGCGGCATTCAGCGTGAACGGCTGGCCGGTGGCCAGATCGATGGCATCCAGCGAATCAAAGCGGTCCTGCAGTTCTACGCCGTAGGCACCGATGTTCTGTACCGGTGAAGCGCCAACGGTTCCGGGAATTAATGCCAGGTTTTCCAGCCCGGGGTAACCGTTCTGCAGGGTCCACGTCACCAGCTCGTGCCAGTTCTCGCCAGCGCCCGCCTCCACCACCCAGCCCCGGGCCGATTCCGACACCAGTCGCTTGCCCATGATTTCGACCTTGAGTACCAAGGGTTTGACGTCACCGGTGAGCACGATGTTGCTACCGCCGCCGAGTACAAACTTGGGTGCCGCCCGAAGGTCGGCGTCTTGCAGCACCTCGGCCACATCCGCCTCGCTGCGCACGTGCACCAAGCGGAGCGCCTTGGCCACAATGCCAAAGGTGTTGGAAGACTGGAGCGGAACGTTTTTCTCGACTAACATCCACGGATTGTCTCACCCCGGCCCTTGAGACTGCCGTTGGCAAACCCACTGTTTTACCGGCCTTTCCCGCCCTTTTCAGCCCTTCCCCGCCGTTCAACTTTCTGCAAAGCCATTACCCATGCCTTCCTTTGATACCGTCCTCGAAGCCGATCTCGTCAAGGTCAAAAACGCGGTGGAAAACAGCGCCAAGGAAATCGGCACCCGCTTTGACTTCAAGGGCACGTCTGCTTCCATCGAGCTGAAGGACAAGGACATCACCCTGATTGGCGACAGCGATTTCCAGCTCGACCAGATCAACGACATCCTGCGTAACAAGCTCACCAAGGCCGGCGTGGACATCCGCTTTCTGGACATCGGCAAGGTCGAAAAGATTGGCGGCGACAAGGTCAAGCAGGTCTCCAAGGTCCGCAATGGTATCGAGAGCGAGCAGGCCAAGAAGATCCAGCAGCTCATCAAGGGCAGCAAGGTCAAGGTGCAGGCCTCCATCCAGGGCGATGCGGTGCGCGTGACTGGCGCCAAACGCGACGACCTGCAGGCGGCCATGGCGATGATCCGGGCGGAAATCAGCGAATTCCCGCTCAGTTTCAACAATTTCCGCGACTGAAAAAGCAATGGCCCCCACGCTCGGCATTGAAGTGTCTTGTGCGGCCAGCTCAGCAAGGCGCTGGCTTGTCGTTCCAATGATCACTGCAGGGATACTTTTGGCCAGCGCAGCCCACGCCCAGTCCGTGGCACTGGCCGGCATGATGGGCAGCAAGGCACTGCTGGTGGTCGATGGCGGTGCACCCAAGTCGGTGGGCCCGGGCGAGACGCATCAGGGCATCAAGGTGCTTTCCACGGCTGGCGACCAGGCGGTGATTGAGCAGGCCGGCAAACGTGTGACGCTACGTGTGGGCGATGCACCCGTGAGGACTGGCAACGTTGGCGCCAGCGCCGGGCGCGGGACCCGCATCGTGCTGTCAGAAAGCAGCGGTGGCCACTTCCTGACACCGGGGCGGATCAATGGCCGTGCGGTGCAGTTCATGGTCGACACTGGTGCCACCAGCGTGGCCATGAGCGTGGCCGATGCCGAGCGCGCAGGCATCGACTACAAGGCCGGGCAGCCGGTCGGCATTTCAACAGCCAACGGCAACACCATGGGCTACCGGGTCAAGCTCAACACTGTGCGCGTGGGCGATGTGGAAGTGTTTGACGTCGATGCTGTGGTCACACCGCAGCCCATGCCCTATCTGCTGCTGGGCAACAGCTTTCTCGGCCGCTTCCAGATGCGCCGCGAAAACAACCAGATGACGCTGGACAAACGCTACTGACGCCTCACCCCGCGCAGCAACGTGGCAGCTATTTGCCCGCCGCCTTGCCGGCCGGTTTGGCCCCGCCGAGGCGCGACTCGGTTCCCTTGATCAGCTTGTTGATGTTTTCGCGGTGACGCCACGCCAGCAGCGCGCTGATGGCAAACATCACGACCAGCAAGCTCTTGTCAACATACCAGGCGGCACGGTCGCCGAACAGGTAGTAGAGCGGCGCAAACGCGGCGGCCACCAGTGAAGCCAGTGACGAGTAGCGCGAAAAGAAGGCCACAATGACCCAGGTGGCCAGTGTGGCAAGGCCCAGTATCCAGCTCACGCCCATCAACACGCCGGCCGCCGTGGCCACGCCCTTGCCGCCCTTGAACTGGAAAAACACCGGGTACAGGTGCCCGAGGAACGCAGCCAGGCCGACTGCGGCCACGGTGCCGTCACCCAGCCCGTAATCGGCGCCGAACCACTTGACCAGCACCACCGGCACCCAGCCCTTGAGGGCGTCCAGCAGCAGTGTGGCGATGGCTGCCTTCTTGCTGCCCGAGCGCAACACATTGGTGGCCCCCGGGTTCTTGCTACCGTAGCTGCGCGGGTCGCTCAGACCCATGACCTTG
>CALSAU010000239.1:0-4439 GCA_943372985.1 Polaromonas sp. YR568
TGAAGGCGCGCTGAAGTTTGTCGGCAACCCGGACCTGATCTCGCGCACGCACTTTGCCCGCTTTCTGGTCGAAACTGGCGTGTGCCGCGACACCTCGGAAGTGTTCCGCAAATACCTCACCGAAGGCAAACCGGGCTATGTGCCACACCGCTGGGCCAACCTGCGCGACGCCGTGCAGTGGATCACCCAGGCCAAGGGCGTGGCGGTGATTGCCCACCCCGGCCGCTACAAGTTCACGCCCAATGAGGAGTTCGCGCTCTTCACCGAGTTCAAGGCCCATGGCGGCCAGGCGGTGGAGGTGGTGACCGGCAGCCACACCGTGCAGGAGTATGTGAAGTACGCCGAGACCGCGAAAGAGTTCGGCCTGGCCGCTTCGCGCGGCAGCGACTTCCACAGCCCCGACGAAAGCCACACCGATCTGGGCAACCTGCCCTTCCTGCCCGGCGGTCTCACGCCGGTCTGGGAACTGATTGCCGACCGGATCCAGTGAACACAACGATGACGGGAACCGGCAGTCCGGCGCACAGGCCTCTTGCAGGCATTGCCTTTCTGGTGGCCGCGGTGGCCTGTTTCGCCGTGCTGGACACCACCACCAAATTCATCTCCACCAGCGTGCCGGTGATGATGGCGCTGTGGTTCCGCTACGCCTTTCAGGCGATTGCCACCACCGCCGTGATCCTGCCGATACGCCACAAGGTACGACTTCGCACCGACCACCCCAAGTTCCAGTTCCTGCGCGGGCTGCTGCTGCTCAGCACCAGCGTGTTTGCGTACTTCGGGCTGCAGCACATGCCAGTCGGCGAGTTCACGGCCATCGTGATGATCACGCCGCTGGTCATCACGCTGATGGCGTCGTTCACGCTGGGTGAGCGGGTGTCGTGGCTGCGCTGGCTGCTGGTGATTGGCGGCTTCGTGGGCACGCTGATCATCATCCGGCCTGACAGCGACGACTTCAACTGGGCCATGCTGCTCCCGCTGGGTCTGGTGGCGTCGAACGCGGGCTTCCAGATTCTCACCAGCCGGCTGGCGCGCACCGAGAACCCGCTGACCACCCATTTTTACACCGGCTGGGTTGCTGCCCTCGTCACGCTGGTGGCGCTACCCTTTGTATGGGTGCAGCTCGACTCGGCCACGCTGTGGATCAGTCTGGCCATCATGGGCCTGATGGGCGCTGTGGGGCATTTCATGATGATCTTGGCCTATGGCCGGGCACCCGCCTCCACGCTGACGCCGTTTCTGTACGCGCAGATTGGCTTTGCCATGATTGGCGGTTGGCTGCTGTTCTCGCATGTGCCCGACCAGTGGACGCTGCTGGGCATGCTGATGATCACCGTTTGCGGTGCTACCGGTGCCTGGCTGACGGTGCGCGAAAGCCGCGTGGCCATCCAGCCAGTCGAAGCATGAGGTCTGAGGCATAAAGCCTGAGCCCCGCACCCGCACCACCCCATGGCCCAGTTCTTCGAAGTCCATCCCGACAACCCCCATGCCCGGCTGCTCAAGCAGGCCGTGGCATTGCTTGCGCGTGGCGGCATCGCAGCAGTGCCGACCGACTCCAGCTATGCGCTGGTCTGCCACATCGACGACAAGGCCGCTGCCGACAGCCTGCGCCGCATTCGCGGGGTGGACGACAAGCACCACCTCACGCTGCTGTGCCGCGACCTGAGCGAGCTGGCCAACTACGCGCGGGTGGACAACCGCCAGTTCCGCCTGCTCAAGGCCGCGACACCGGGGCCCTACACCTTCATCCTCGAAGCCAGCAAGGAAGTGCCGCGGCGCCTGAGCCACCCGGCGCGCAAGACCATCGGCCTGCGCGTGCCCGACCACAAGGTGCTGCAGGCGCTGCTGGAACTGCACGGCGCGCCACTTCTGGCGACCACACTGATCCCGCCTGGCCAGAGCGAGCCGCTGAACGATGCCCATGACATCCGCGAGCAGATGGAGCACGTGCTGGCGGCCGTGGTGGACGCGGGCGCCTGCCCGCTGGAGCCCACCACGGTGATTGACCTCACCGCGATGGGTCAGGGCGGCGATGCGGTAGTGGTGCGCCAGGGCCGGGGCGATCTCCAAGGCCTCGGGCTCTGACCGACGCGCCTCTCCCCTTCATTAGCGTGGCGGAGGCACCAGCTCACCCCGGATACGCCGCGACAGCCATTCAAGACCGCGCTTGACGTCTGTGCGTGAACCGACCTGCTCCGGTGGCACCAACGGCTGCAAGGGGCTGGCGCGCGTGGCCACCGCGAAGTTGAAGATGTAGTTGGGCTCCTGCCCCATGCGCAGGTCGGTGATGAAGACCTTGCCGTCCTGCTCATGCACCTTGTAGAAACCCTTGCTGAACACACGGATGCGCTGCGCCGCCGGAATGTCGCCCAGCTCTGCGTCGAGCGCCGAGCCGCTGGGGAAGCGGTCAAACGTCACGCGCTTCTCGGCGTCCAGCAGTGAATAAAACCCCTCGTGGTAATCGGCACCCGAGATTGCCACCACCCGCCACAGCAGGGTGTTGAGCGGCGCCGGCGTCACCAGCACCCGCTCGGCTTTGATGCCCTGGGTGGCCAGCGATTCCCGGGCCACAGCCGTGACCTGTGCCTGCGCCACCACGCCCCAGGCGATGTAAGCCGTGCTGAGAACCAGGCCCGTGGCATTGGCCCGCAAGCCGGCTGGCCGGCCGCGCGCGGCCATCGCCCACACCGTGCCGATCAGCAGGGGCACGGTGTAGAGCGGGTCGATGATGAACACGCTGCCCACGCCATAGGGATAGTTGGTGAACGGCAGGCCCAGCTGTGTGCCATAAACCGTCATCACGTCGAGCAAGGGGTGCGTCACCAGCGACAGCCAGATCGCCAGCCACCAGCGTCGCCACAACACCCATTGCCCCTGCAGGCGCGCCACACCCATTGCCATGGGCAGCGAAAACAGCGTGAGCCAGAACGGCGAATGGGTTTCAGCGCGATGGAGCACCATGTTGGCGACCGCATCACCGTGGTCGATGAGCACATCCAGATCGGGTAGCGTGCCGGCGACCGCGCCCCACGCGGCGGCCTTCCACACCGCCGTGCGACGGCCCATCACCGTGACACTGACGGCCGCACCCAGAGCAATTTGCGACAGTGAATCCATGGGCCGTACTCTAGACGAGCAACGACCCAGCCGGCAGTTTGGGGTTTTTGGAAGTCCCCACTGCTGGTGAACGCTCACTTGGAACCAGATAGCCGGGCCACCATCGTCTGAGACAATCCCCGCATGGATATCGCCGAACTGATTCAGACCGTTGCCATTTACGCCCTGCCCGTGCTGTTTGCCATCACGGTGCACGAGGCAGCGCACGGTTACGCCGCACGCCGGCTGGGCGACAACACCGCCTTCATGCTGGGGCGCATCACGCTCAACCCGATCAAGCACATTGATCCGATCGGCACCATTGCGATGCCTTTGCTGCTGTATTTCGCCACCTCGGGCGCCTTCCTGTTCGGCTATGCCAAGCCGGTGCCGGTGAACTTCAACCACCTGCGCAATCCCAAGCGCGACATGATCTGGGTCGCGCTGGCCGGCCCGGCATCGAACTTTGCGCAGGCGATTGCCTGGGCGCTGGCGCTGGTGCTGATGGCCGCGTTCGGCGTGGATGAGGTATTTTTCATCAAGATGGCGCAGGCCGGCATTCTGGTCAATCTGGTGATGTGGGCCTTCAACCTGTTCCCGCTGCCTCCGCTGGACGGCGGCCGCATTCTGGTCGGCCTGCTGCCCTGGAAGCAGGCGCAGTGGCTGGCCCGTGTCGAGCCCTGGGGCTTCTTCCTCGTGATGGGTCTGGTGATTGCCGGCGTCGTCGGCACCATATGGCTGCGTCCGCTGATGTCGGCGGGCTACGCCGTCATCAACGCCCTGATCTCGCCGCTGATTGCCCTGATCCGCTGACGATTCAACCGTTTCAACCTGTCCGACTTTTCCATGACCTCCGTGACTCGCTTTCTCACCGGCATCACCACCACCGGCACACCGCACCTTGGCAACTTTGTCGGCTCCATCCGGCCCTCGGTGGCTGCCAGCCGCCTGCCAGACGTGCAGAGCTTTTACTTTCTGGCCGACTACCACGCGCTGATCAAGTGCGATGAGCCGGCGCGCATCCAGCGCTCCACCATGGAAATCGCCGCCAGCTGGCTGGCCGCCGGTCTGGACCCGGAGCGGGTGGTCTTCTACCGCCAGTCCGACATCCCGGAAATCCCCGAACTCACCTGGCTGCTGACCTGCGTGACCGGCAAGGGCGTGCTCAACCGCGCCCATGCCTACAAGGCGTCGGTAGACAAGAACAACGCCGCCGGCAACGACCCTGACGCTGACGTGACGGCGGGCCTGTTCATGTACCCGGTGCTGATGGCGGCCGACATATTGATGTTCAAGTCGCACAAGATCCCGGTGGGGCGCGACCAGATCCAGCACATCGAGATGGC
>CALSAU010000240.1:0-4433 GCA_943372985.1 Polaromonas sp. YR568
AGCCCGAACGGTGGCGTTGGGGAAAGGAGGGGGTAGGCAGGCCGTTCACCTTGAGTCTGTCGAAGGGCGGCAGCCGAGGCGACGGCATCGTCTAAATTCGGTCGCGCGTGGTCTGGCGGCTGGTTTCGGTGTGCATGGAGGCAAAAAACGCATGCGCGTCGTCACAGTCTTTGGCGATGCCTGTTTTCAGGCTCTCCAGACCGTCGTATTTCAGCTCGTCGTGCAGTTTGTGCAGCAGTTCCACAAGAATGATTTTACCGTATGCCCCCTCAGGCCCCAGGCCCGGCGGCCAGCTCAGGCAATGGGTTTCCAGCAGCACCCGCCCGCCATTGACGTCATCCGGGTTCAGCGACGGGCGAATGCCCAGGTTGGCCACACCCTCAATCGCCTCGGTGCCCAGCCCGTGCACCCGCACCGCAAAAATGCCGCTGGCGGCCGGTTTCCAGTGGGAAAACCGCAGGTTGAGGGTGCGAAAGCCCAGGTCCCGCCCCAGTTTGCGGCCATGCACCACATGGCCGGAAATGCTGTACGGCCGGCCCAGCAGGCGGGTAACCTCGCTCATGTGACCCTGGGCCAGCGCTTCGCGAACGGTCGAGCTGGACACGCGGGTATTGTTGACCTGATAACTGTTCATGCGTGCCACATCGAAGCCCAGCCGGGTGCCAGCGGCGTCCAGCATGGCGTAGTCGCCCCTGCGCTTGGCACCAAAGCAGAAGTCGTCGCCCACCAGCACGTAGCGCGCGCCCAGGCCGCGCAGCAACACCTCTTCAATGAAGGCCTCCGCGCTCTGGCTGGCCAGAGTTGCGTTAAACGGGAGCACGACACACTGGTCAATGCCGCAGCGCTCCAGTTCAGTGAGCTTGTCGCGCAGTGTGGCAATGCGTGCGGGGGCCAGGTCGGGCTTGCGGGCCAGCCGGGCGAAGTAGTCGCGCGGGTGCGGCTCGAAGGTCATCACGCAGCTCGGCACGCCGCGGTGCTGCGCCTCATTTTTCAGCAGCGCCAGCATCGCTTGGTGGCCGCGGTGCACACCGTCGAAATTGCCGATGGTCAGCGCGCAGTGCGGCGCCAGGCCCGGGTGGTGAAAGCCGCGAAAAATCTTCATGTCCTGATTATCGTTTTTGTAGCGGAACAACCCCAATGGGTGCGGTTGGGACGCGGTGAAAGCCTTGATTTGAAGGCTTTTGTCATCATTTCCCTGTATATTGACAGACGTGTAGCCATACAACCGGTTCGACAACGCTGTTTCCATCGTGATGGAGGTTCGTTTTGAAGGTCTTGAAGCTATCAGCCCAGGGATTGCCACAGTCGTGGATCAGCCTCGAGGAGGCCGTGTTGCACTACGCGGCCGACGAAGTGCGCTGGGAGATGGGCGCACGCATCGTGACCTTCCATGGCGGCCACAACGCCATCACCGGTGAGCAGTCGATCATCACGGTCAACAGCATCATCGGCACCAAGGGCGTGCCGAACATCAATCCCTTTGACCTCAAGCCCAGCCTCACCAACAGCAAGCTGTTCGCCCGCGACCGCAATGTGTGCGCCTACTGTGGCGGCCATTTCCACGAGGAAGACCTGACGCGCGAGCACATCATTCCGTTTGCCCAGAACGGCATCGACACCTGGATGAACGTGGTCACCGCCTGCCGTGGCTGCAACCACCGCAAGAGCAGCCGCACGCCCGAGCAGGCGCACATGCCGCTGCTGTACACGCCTTATGTTCCCAGCCTGTGGGAAGACTTCATCCTGCGCAACCGCCGCATTCTGGCGGACCAGATGGAGTTCTTGATGGCGCACATTCCGAAAACGTCACGTCTGCACGCGTGATGTCCCTGGGAGGGTCACGCCTGCACGCTTGGCCCCTACGGGGCTAAGCAAATACGCCAGCGGTGTCCTGCATGCGGGCCGACACCTCGCCCAGATGGTGCAGGGTGTCTCCAAACGTCATTTCCAGCTGCGTGAGCTTCTTGAAGTAGTGGCTGACGATGTACTCATCGGTCACGCCGATACCGCCATGCAGTTGCACCGCCTGCTGGCCGACAAAGCGCATCGAGACACCCATCTGGTACTTGGCCCGGGCCAGCGCGCGGCGGCGTTCGTCGGCCGGTGCATTCAGCTTGAGCGAGGCGTAATAGCTCATTGAGCGCGCCAGCTCTAGCTGCATCTTCATGTCGGCAACGCGGTGGCGCAGTGCCTGAAAGCTGCTGATGGCCACACCGAACTGCTTGCGTGTGTTCATGTACTCGACGGTGATGGCCAGTGTCTTGTCCATCACGCCCACGGCTTCTGCGCAGGTGGCGGCAATGCCGATGTCGACCGCACGGGCCAGCACGCTGGCGCCGTCTTGTGTGATCAGCGCAGCAGGTGCGTTGTTGAGTGTGACTTCGGCGGCGCGTGCGCCATCCTGCGTGAGGTAGCCGTGCGTGGTCACGCCAGCGGCGGTGCGCTCGACCAGAAACAGGGCCATCTGGCCGCCAGCCATGGCGGGCACCAGAAAGGCATCGGCGTGATCGCCTGCGGGTACCACGCTTTTGGCGCCGTTGACCGACCACTGCCCGCCCGCCTGCGTCGCCGTGGCGGTGCAGGTGTCCAGCCGGTAGCGTGCGCTGCGTTCCTGGTGCGCCAGCACCACCAGCGCCTCGCCTGATGCGATACGGGGCAGCCAGCTGGCTTTGAGCACATCGGTGGCATGGCCTGCGAGCACCGCGCCGGCAATCAGCGTGTGGGCCAGTGGCTCCATCACCATGCCGCGACCGAGTTCCTCCATGACCACCATGCCGTCGACCGGGCCCATGCCGAGGCCGCCATCGT
Organism: Polaromonas sp. YR568; assembly: GCA_943372985.1. GTDB lineage: Bacteria > Pseudomonadota > Gammaproteobacteria > Burkholderiales > Burkholderiaceae_C > Polaromonas. The sequence goes on from CALSAU010000240.1 coordinate 2,809, forward strand.
TTTCAGGGATGTAGAGGCCCGCGAGGCCCAGCTCGGCCAGCTCGCCATAGGCTTCGCGCGAAAAGCCGCCTGCTGCCGTGATGCCGCGCCGGCGCTCGAAGTCATAGCCCTTATCGACCCATTTGCGGACGGCGTCGCGCAGTTGTTCCTGGTCGTCAGTGAAATCGAAATCCATGGTGTTGTCCTTGTGACCGATGACGACCGCTTAACCCAGCACGACCTGGGAGACGATGTTGCGTTGCACTTCGTTGCTGCCGCCGTAAATCGTGGTCTTGCGCATGTTGAAGTAGGTGGATGCGAGCGGGGCGTTGCCGGGCACACCGCCAGGGAAGTCGCCCTGCCAGCCGGCTTCCATCGCTTCTTCGATGAAGGGCAGGCTGAAGGGGCCGGCGGCAAGCATCATCAGCTCGCTGTAGCGCTGCTGAATCTCGCTGCCGCGAATCTTGAGCAGACCGGCAATGTCCAGCGAGTTCTTGCCGGATTTCTCGGCCGACAGCACGCGCAGCACCAGCATTTCGAGGGCCACCACATCCACTTCCAGCTTGGCGATCTCGTCGCGGAAACGAACGTCGTCATAGACGCCCTCGGCCTTGGCAATGCGCTTGAGGCGCTCCAGCTCGCGCTTGGCGCGGTTCACGTCGGCGATGTTGGTGCGCTCGTGGCTCAGCAGGTGCTTGGCATAGGTCCAGCCCTTGTTCTCTTCGCCGATCAGGTTTTCTGCCGGAACCTTCACGTTGTCGAACCAGACCTCGTTGACCCCGGCCTCGCCGTCCAGCAGCTTGATGGGCCGCACGCTCACGCCGGGCGATTTCATGTCGATCAGCAGGAAGGAGATCCCGGTTTGCGGCTTGCCTTCGCTGCTGGTGCGGACCAGGCAGAAAATCCATTCACCGTACTGGCCCAGCGTGGTCCAGGTTTTCTGGCCGTTGACGATGTAGTGGTCACCCTGACGGTCCGCCTTGCATTTGAGCGATGCCAGGTCAGAGCCTGCCCCCGGTTCGCTGTAGCCCTGGCTCCACCATACCTCGCCGCTGGCGATGCCCGGCAGAAAGCGCTGTTGCTGCTCGGCGTTGCCGAAGGCCATGATGACTGGCGCGACCATCACCGGGCCAAAGGGCACCACGCGCGGCGCACCGGCCAGCGCACATTCCTCTTCAAACAGGTGCTTTTGCACGGCGTTCCAGCCTGGCCCACCGAACTGCTTGGGCCAGCCGTGGCCCAGCCAGCCTTTTTTGCCGAGGATTTTGGCCCAGCGCTGCATGTCTTCACGCGACAGGCGCAGGGCGTTGTGCACCTTGTGCGAGATGTCTGCGGGCAGGTGGCTGCGAACCCAGGCGCGAATCTCTTCGCGGAAGGCCTGCTCTTCAGGCGTGAAAGCTAAATCCATGGCGGTGGTGTCTCCGGGTCGGTTGGCGTGCAGCGCGTTGATGCATCAACGCGCCGGCACTCATTTTTTAGCACGGGCGTTCGAAACGCCATGTCTCAGTTGGGACAAACCACACGGTGGCGGGTGGTTATCGGGTAGGTGGGCGGCCCCCGGCGCGCCCTTCAGCGCGGCGGGCATGACGTTCTAAACTAAGGGGCTATGGGAAGAGAATACAAGAACATCGTCATCCTGATCTCGG
>CALSAU010000241.1:0-4427 GCA_943372985.1 Polaromonas sp. YR568
TTACCTCAACAGCGTGGAGTGGGGTGAAGGCGTGTTCGGAGCTGAAGCCGCAGCCCAGCATTACTACCGCAAGCCGGCTGCCCGGCTCAGCCCGTATGAGGCCGCCCGCCTGGCGGTGATGCTGCCGCGGCCGAGGTACTTCGAGACCCGGCCTGGCTCCGGCTACCTGGCCTCGCGAGCCGGCACCATCACCGCCCGCATGGGCGGCGTTGAGCTGCCCTGAGCCGGCACAGAGCGGGTTCCATGCGCAGCGACATCTCCCCCTTTCTGGCCCGCGTCTTCGGCCTGTTGCTGCTGGGTTTTGTGCGCCTGCTCACCGGCGCGCAGGCACGCTGGCAGGGCTGCCCACCCAAGGCCGAGCAGCGCATCTACTTTGCCAACCACCAGAGCCATGCCGATCTGGTGCTGATGTGGGCAGCGCTGCCTGAGGAGTTGCGCAGCATCACCCGGCCGATTGCCGCCAAGGACTACTGGACGAAGACACCACTCAAGCAGTGGATCACCCGCGCCGTGTTCAACGCCATTTACGTGGACCGCACCAAGACCACCGATCAGGACCCGCTGGAGCCCCTCATCGAGGCACTGAACCAGGGCGACTCCATCATCCTGTTTCCCGAAGGCACACGCGGCAACCAGGAGGAACCTCAGGCCTTCAAGTCGGGGCTCTACAACCTGGCGCAGAAGTTTCCGCAGGTGGTGCTGGTGCCGGCGTGGATCAACAACGTGCAGCGCGTGATGCCCAAAGGCGAGGTGGTGCCCGTGCCCATTTTGTGCTCGGTGACCTTCGGCGCGCCGATCGCGCTGGGCGCGGGTGAAGACCGCAGCACCTTCCTGGCCCGCGCCCGGCAGGCGGTGATGGACTTGCGCGAATCATGAGCACCTTCTCATGAATACCTTTCTGCGTAACCTGTCGCCCAGCCATCAGGTGGGTTTGCTGTTCGTGCTGTTGTTCGGCATCCTGACGCTGGTCACGGTGGCGGTCTTCATCCTGTCGCTGAAAGACCGGCATGAGGATGATGTGCACACGGACAAGCTCAAGGACTTCAACAGCCTGCTCAGAACCTCCTGGCTGATGTCCACCGTGTTCTGGATCGGCTGGACGCTGGGCGAAACCATGGCCACCGTGCTGTTTGGTCTGGTGGCGTTTCTAGCGCTGCGCGAATTCATCACGCTCTCGCCCACTCGGCAGGGCGACCACCGCAGTCTGGTGCTGGCTTTTTTTGTGGTGCTGCCAGTGCAGTTTGCGCTGGTGATCACCCGGCGCTTTGATCTGGTGACCGTGTTCATTCCTGTCTATGTGTTCCTCGCCATTCCGGTGGTGAGCGCGCTGGCCGATGACCCGCACCGCTTTCTGGAACGCAACGCCAAGCTGCAGTGGGGCATCATGGTCTGCGTCTACGGCATGAGCCATGTGCCCGCCTTGCTGCTGCTGAAGTTTCCCAACTACGCGGGCAAGAATGCCTTTCTGGTGTTCTTCCTCGTTTTCGTGGTGCAGACCTGCATGGTCGTGCAGCATCTGGTGAGCCAGCGCCTGCGCCACCCACCGCGCGCACCCAACGTCAGCAAGAGCTTCAACTGGACGAGCTGGCTGATCGCCGTGATCGCGGCCAGCTTCCTCGGTGGATTGATGGCCGGCCTCACCCCGTTCAAGCCCGCGCAGGCAGTGGCCATGGCCCTGATCGCCTGCGTGGCGGGATCGCTCGGGCACCTCGTGATGAAGGCGCTCAAGCGCGACCGCGGCATCACCAACTGGGGCAGTGAAGGAAAATCCGTCACCGGCGCCAGCGGCCTGCTCGACCGGGTCGATGCACTGTGTTTTGCGGCGCCGGTGTTCTTCCATTCGGTCCGCTGGTACTTCGGCCTCTAGTTGCAAGGCGATGAACATGCGCATTCTTGGCATTGATCCGGGCCTGCAGATCGCCGGTTTCGGCGTGATCGACGTGGACGGCCACGCGCTCAGCTACGTGGCCAGCGGCACCATCAAGACTGGCCATCTCGAAACCGGCAACCTGCCGGGCCGGCTGAAGGTGCTGTACGACGGCGTGCGGGAAGTCGTGGCACGCTACCAGCCCGACCAGACCTCGATCGAGATCGTGTTTGTCAACGTCAACCCGCAGGCCACACTGCTGCTGGGCCAGGCCCGCGGCGCCTGCATCACGGCGCTGGTGTCGTGCGATCTGCCAGTGACGGAATACTCGGCTCTGCAGATGAAGAAGGCTGTGGCGGGTTACGGCAAAGCGGGCAAGCCCGAGGTGCAGCAGATGGTGATGCGCCTCCTGAAGTTACCCGCACTGCCCGGCAAGGACGCCGCCGATGCGCTGGGGCTGGCCATCACCCATGCGCATGTGGGTGCCGCGACGGCGCGACTGGCCAAGGCCGGAAGCCTGGGCAGCACCACGCACGGGAATTACAAGGACGGGCGCAGCCGCTAGGGGCCCACCGCGCGCTCAAGAAGACAAGGTTAGGCGATGCGTTCGAGAATCAGCACGCCGAAAAAGCCGAAGGCAGCAATCAGCGTCCATTTGAGGATGGTCAGTCCCCACCGCTTGAAGCGGGCTTGGCCCGTGCCGGCATAGAACATGAACGACACCACGGCCGCCAGCAACAGCAGCAGGATGAGCCAGCGGAACAGCAGCATGAAGAGCGTCCGGCCCGCTTACCAGGCACGCGCCAGCGTGGCAAAGCCCTGCGGGGCCTTCTTCTCGTCTTCAAAGGTGACGACTTCCCAGGCGTCCTGGTGCGCCAGCAGCTCGCGCAGCAGCTTGTTGTTCATCGCATGGCCGGAGCGGAAGGCGCTGTAGGCGGCCAGCAGCGGCTTGCCCAGCAGGTACAAATCACCCATGGCATCGAGAATCTTGTGCTTCACGAACTCGTCGTTGTAGCGCAGGCCTTCGCTGTTGAGTACCTTGTAGTCGTCCATCACGATGGCGTTGTCCAGACCACCACCCAGTGCAAGCCCATTGGCGCGCATCATTTCCACGTCCTTGGTGAAACCGAAGGTGCGGGCCCGGGCAATGTCGCGGGTGTAGGCGCCTGAGCCCATGTCGAACTCCACGCGCTGACCGGTCGAATCCACCGCAGGATGGTCAAAGTCGATCTCGAAACTGAGCTTGTAGCCATCGTAGGGCGCCAGGCGCGCCCACTTCATGTTGGCTCCCTCCCCTTCACGCACTTCGACCGGCTTGGTGACGCGAATGAAACGCTTGGGCGCCGCCTGCAAGGCAATACCTGCCGACTGCAGCAGGAACACGAACGAAGCCGCAGAGCCATCCAGAATCGGCACCTCTTCGGCCGTGATGTCCACATACAGGTTGTCGATGCCCAACCCGGCACAGGCCGACATCAGGTGCTCCACGGTGTGCACCTTGGCATTGCCGTTCGAGATGGTCGAGGCCAGCCGCGTATCGGTCACCGACTGGGCCGAAATCAGAATGTCCACCGGCTGCGGCAGATCCACACGCCTAAACACAATGCCCGTGTCAGGCGCCGCCGGCCGCAGCGTCAACTCCACCCGCTGACCACTGTGCAGGCCCACGCCCACAGCTTTGGTCAGTGACTTGAGGGTTCTTTGAGCTAGCATGACGCTATTTTAATTGGTGGGTATCCCTGCCACAGACAGGGATACCAATGGCACGGATAGCCCCGCGGTATGAAGACGCGCGGGATTGATCGAGTGGAAAGCGTAGCGAGCAGTTCGAGGTTGAGGCGAGGAGCGGAACCGTACTCGGGTACGGTGAGCACCACAGCCTCAAGATCGGACTGCGCAGTAGCTTTACACCGATCAATCAGCTTGTTTGCGGAGGAAGGCGGGAATCTCGAAATCGTCCATCCCCCCGGACGACAACGCATCCACCTTCGCCGCCGCCTGCGTACGGTTGGTCCGCCACACGCTGGGCGTCGACATGTTGCCGTAGTCGGGCTGGGCAGACCCCATACCCACCGACTGACCACCCCCGTTGCCTGCGGTAGTGCTCAGCGTGGGCACATTGAAAGGCACGTTGTCGGTACCGGTGCGCAGCACCTGCAGCGGTGGCGCGTGGCGGCGGGTGCCCTGGCGGCTCAGGCCGGTCGCGACCACGGTCACGCGGATGTTGTCGCCGAGTTCGTCGTCGTAAGCCGTGCCGTAGATGACGTGTGCATCAGGCGACGCATAGGCACGGATGGTGTTCATCGCCAGTTTGGATTCGCTCAGCTTGAGCGAGCCCTTGGCTGCGGTGATCAGCACCAGCACACCCTTGGCACCCGAGAGGTCAATGCCCTCCAGCAGCGGGCAGGCTACGGCCTGCTCGGCAGCGATGCGGGCGCGGTCCGGACCGGCCGCCACCGCCGTGCCCATCATGGCCTTGCCGGGCTCGCCCATCACGGTGCGCACGTCTTCAAAGTCGACATTGACGTGGCCGGGGACGTTGATGATCTCGGCGATGCCG
>CALSAU010000242.1:0-4426 GCA_943372985.1 Polaromonas sp. YR568
GCGCCGGAATCGGCCGGGGCGGCCTGACCGGGGCGGATCAGCGACTGGAACAGGTTCAGCGCCTTGGCTGCATCCTGCGCTTGCGCCATCTGGCTCGTCAGGCACAGCAGCAGAACACCGGCAATGTGACGAACACCGGTGCAAAGTGGGTTCAGGGCAGGTGTGTTCATCGCGAATTCATCCCTGAGTCGCCACCACCGGTGGAGGGGCTGGCGGGTTGAGGCACCGGCAAGGGCTCGACCGCACGCGTGGACAATGCGGCGCCGCTGGCGAACTGCTGCGCCTGACCTGCGTCCACACGCATGGCTTCAATTTGAGTCACAGAAGCCATATTGGGTTGTGCGTTGGCCAGGTCGGCGGCATCCAGACCGCGAATGCCGATGGTGGAAGTGGTGACCGTGCTGCCGCTTTGGGCCTGACTGCCGCCGCGGCCGAAGAAGTTGGTCAACCCGCTGGTCAGGCCGCGCAAGGCACTGGCGCCAGCGCCGCCCTGGCTGGCGGTACCGGCCGAGGTGACGTCGAACATGTGCAGCCAGCCTGCAGTGCCATCGGCCATGCGTACCTGGATCCACGCACCCTGACGCTCACCGGTGCGGGTCAGCGCGGTTTGCACGGGCAGCGGTGCCAGGCTGCGCGAGGCTTCGCCGGGTGCATCGCGTAGCTGCGCGGCACGCTTGACGACCAGCGCCTCACCCGATTTCTCCTGTGCGTGGCTGGTTGGCAAGAAGGCTGCCGCTGCCAGGGCCATCACGATGGCTGCAGCCTGCCGATGGCGTTTCTTCTTTATCATCGCTGACTGGCCTCCACTTAAGCTCCGCCTCTAGGGCGATCAAGGAATTATTATGGATTTGGGTATTGCAGGCAAATGGGCGCTGGTGTGCGGCGCCAGCAAGGGTTTGGGTCTGGGCTGTGCGCAGGCACTGGTCCGTGAGGGCGTGAATGTGGTGATCGTGGCGCGTGGCGCCGAGTTGTTGCAGTCCGCTGCAGCGCAGTTGCGTGCCGATGCAGGCACACCGGCCGGCACCGCTGTCGAAGCAGTCGCAGCAGACATCACCACCACCGAAGGCCGTGCCTCGGTGTTTGCGGTTCGCAAGGATTTCGACATCGTCGTGACCAACGCCGGCGGCCCGCCGCCTGGCGATTTCCGTGAGTGGGACCGCGACGCGTGGATCAAGGCGGTGGACGCCAACATGCTGACGCCCATCGAACTCATCAAGGCCACCGTGGACGGCATGGCGGCACGCGGCTTTGGCCGCATCGTCAACATCACCTCCAGCTCGGTCAAGTCACCGATTGACGTGCTCGGCCTGAGCAATGGCGCGCGCAGCGGCCTCACGGGTTTTGTGGCGGGCGTGGCCCGCACCAAGCTCGCGGCACAGGGTGTGACCATCAACAACCTGCTTCCCGGCGCGTTTGACACCGACCGCCTCAAGGGGGGTATGGCCACCGCCGCAAAAAAATCAGGTCAAAGCGTGGAAGCGGTGGCCGAAGCCCGCCGCAAGACCATTCCTGCGCTGCGTTTCGGCACGCCCGAAGAGTTCGGTGCGATCTGCGCTTTCCTGTGCAGCACGCATGCCGCCTACATGACGGGCCAGAACGTACTGGCCGACGGTGGTGCCTACCCGGGCACGTATTGAGCTGACTGGGGCGGCATGCTTCGTCGCCCCGAAGGCCCGGAAGCGTTCCAGGCCTATTTGGCGAACAGCGAGTTCATGTCGGCAAAGGCCTTGAATTCCACCGCGTTGCCTGATGGGTCCAGAAAGAACATCGTGGCCTGTTCGCCCACTTCACCTTTGAAGCGGATGTGCGGCTCGATCACAAACGAAGTGCCTGCGGCCTTCAGCTTGTCGGCCAGTGCCTGCCACTGCGCCATCGGCAGCACCGCGCCGAAGTGACGCACCGGCACATTGTGGCCATCGACCGCGCTGGTCGAGCGGTGGCCCACTTCGCCGGGCGCCAGGTGCGCCACGATCTGGTGGCCGTAGAAGTTGAAATCCACCCAGTCGGGCGAACTGCGCCCTTCCGGGCAGCCGAGAAGGTCGCCATAGAAGCGGCGCGCCTCGGCGATGTCGTGGACCGGGAACGCCAGATGAAATGGCGGAATGGTGCTTGGGTTGGGCTGGGTGCTCATGGGTATCCTCGAAAATGGAACGATAAAAACACGATTTAAAACGATGCATGCCAAGTGTCAGAACTGCATTTGTCTTGGCGGGCTGGGCTCAGGAAGCATTATTGTCCAACGCCTATTGGGCGACGTGTGTGGTTATCACTGCCCTGATGAACGGGCTGTTACCTTCGGGAGGACACCACAATGCCGCCCACAATGAGCAGGAACGCAGCAGCGTGATACAGCTGCGGCAATTCGCCCAGAAATGCGGCTGACATCAGCGCGGCGAACAGCGGCGTCAGGTTGGAGAAGAACCCTGCAATCGCCGGCCCCACCCGCTGCACGCCCAGTCCCCAGCACCGGTATGCCAGCACCGCGGGGCCGACCGCCACGTAAATCAGTGCGGCGATCACTGGCCAGCTCCACTGAATGTGGGCGTCGGTCACCGCCCACTCGCCGGCGGCAAAGGCGCCAGACCAGACCAGGCCGAACACAATCTGCGCCATCAGGAACGCGGCCCAGTCGCTGCGGATGTGGGCGGGCTCTTTCGGTTGCGACAGCAGCCAGCTGTAGAAGGCCCACGCCAGGGCGGCCAGCAGTACATACACATCGCCGGGCACCAGCTGCACCTGCATCAACAGCGCCCACTGGCCGCGCGACAGCACCACCAGCACGCCGGCAATCGACAGCAGGGCGCCCACCAGTTGAAGCCGCGAAATGCGCTGCCCGAAGAACAGGCTGCCGACGATCAGCATCCAGATCGGGATGCTCGCCGCCACCAGCGTGACGTTCAGGGGTGTCGAAGTCTTGAGCGCGAGGTACTGCAAGGCGTTGTAGCAGCCCACGCCGAGCAGGCCGAGCACCGCAAAGCGCTTCCAGTTCGGCCACAGGGCACTGTCCGCACGCAGCAGTCGATGCGCCAGCGGCAGCAGAATGACAAACGCCAGTGCCCAGCGCAGAAAGTTGAGCGTCATCGGCGGCACCAGCCCCGACACCAGACGGCCCACCACCGCATTGCCAGCCCAGAGCAGCGGCGGCACCACCAGAAGCAGGGCGGTGGCAGGGGTCAGGCGTTGGGTCATCTGCTCACTGTACCAAGCGATCCATGGGTCTGAAGGTTCGACACCTTGAACCAGTGCTGCATCAGCGCCTGAGGCAACTGTTGTTGATTCGTGGCACGATGACGGCTTTTGCCTGTGCCCCTATTTCCCGAGGAGATCTCATGACCGCCATCACATCCCGCGCCGTACGCATTGACCAGCACGGTGGCCCCGAACAACTCAAGCTGGTGGAGGTCACCGTGGGCGACCCTGGCCCGGGCGAGATCCGCATCCGCCACAAGGCCATCGGCCTGAACTTCATTGATGTCTACCAGCGCTCGGGTCTCTACCCGATGACCATGCCGGTGCAACTGGGCATGGAAGCCGCCGGCATTGTCGATGCGGTGGGTGAAGGCGTGACGCACCTGAAGGTGGGTGACCGCGCCGCCTATGCCAGCCAGCCCCCCGGCAGCTACTGCGAAGTGCGGGTGATGCCTGCCAAATGCGTGTGCAAGCTGCCCGACGCGATTTCGTTCGAGACCGGCGCTGCCATGATGCTCAAGGGCCTGACGGCCCAGTACCTGCTGCGCCGCACCCAGCCCCAGGGCGGCCTGAAGGCTGGTGACTTTGTGCTGTTCCATGCCGCCGCAGGCGGTGTGGGCTTGATCGCCTGCCAGTGGGCGCGTGCGATGGGTCTGCAACTGATCGGTACTGCAGGCTCAGATGAGAAATGCGCACTCGCCAAAGCCCACGGCGCGGCGTTTGTCATCAACTACGCCAAGGAAGACTTTGCGGTGCGCGTGAAGGAAATCACCGGCGGCAAAGGCGTGAAGGTGGTGTACGACTCGGTCGGCAAGGACACCTTCGACAAGTCGCTCGACTGCCTCAGCCCGTTCGGCCTGATGGCCAGCTTTGGCAACGCGTCCGGCCCGGTGGCTCCGTTCTCTCCCGGCATCCTCGGCCCCAAGGGCTCGCTCTATGTGACGCGGCAAACGCTGTTCACCCACATCGTCTCGCGTGAAAGCACGCAGGAGATGGCCGATGAGCTGTTCGAGATGGTCACCAGCGGCAAGGTGGTGATCCGCATCGACCAGCAGTTCGCGCTGGCCGATGTGGCCGAGGCCCACCGCACCCTGGAAGCCCGCAAGACCACCGGCTGCACCATCCTCACGCTGTAGTCGGTTGATGACCGCATGCGTCCCTGGGCTTTGCCATGACGCCTCCTGCATCACCCTTGCGCCTGGATCCCGACTGGCTGGCCAGCGTTCGCGCGCGTGCC
>CALSAU010000243.1:0-4425 GCA_943372985.1 Polaromonas sp. YR568
TGCCGACGACCGCGCCAGCCTGCGGGCCGGCGACTATTTCCTCAGCCGGGGCCAGAGTCTGCTGTTGCAGGCGGGTGAGTCGTTGGTGATGGAGTCCTTCGGCGCTGGTCACGCCGCCTCTGCGTATTTCAGCTGGGAACCGGTGCCAGCGCTTCAGCCTGCGGCGGCCGTTCCGGGCTGGCGTGCGGGCATGGTGGGACCGTTGGCTGATCTTCGTCTGGCAGCCGGTCTGGCCGGGCGTGCGCTGGGGGCGCTGGCCCGTGGCCTGCTGGTCGGTGCCAGCAAGAGCCTGGGTGCATCGGTCTCGGGCTTGCCCACCCGCCTTGCCATGGCCCTTGTCGCGCAGCGCCATCCGTCGCCGGCGGTGCAGTCCGACTTCGACCTGTTTCGGCGCGGTCGCCGCGGCGAGGTCAATGTGCTCGCACTGTCGAATCTGACGTAGCACCGGGGACGCACGCCGCGCGGGCGGGGCTCGCAACGCCCGATAATTGGGCATGGCCCCCGCTTCCCACATCGCTTCCGATACCGCTTCCGTCCTGGTGCAGCCGTCCCCGGCGGCGGCAAGTGCTGGCGTGCACGTGGTTGTGATGGGCGTGGCCGGCTGCGGCAAATCGGCCGTGGGCCGGCAACTCGCCGGGCGCCTGCAACTGCCTTTGATTGAAGGCGACGACTTCCACCCCGAAAGCAACATCCGCAAGATGCGGCTCGGCATGCCGCTGGAAGACGCCGACCGCACCGGCTGGCTGCAGGAGCTGGGCCGGCAACTGGCTTTGCAGCCCGACGGTGCGGTGCTGACCTGCTCCGCGCTGAAAAAGGCCTACCGCGACACATTGCGCGAGGCGGTGCCTGCATTGCGCTTTGTGCACCTGGCCATCAGCCCTGCCGAATCGCTGCGGCGGGTGTCGTCGCGGCCGGGGCATTTCTACCCGCCCAGTCTGGTCACCAGCCAGTTCGATGCGCTGGAAGACCCGCAGCATGACGACGCAGGCCGTGCGGATGGCCGACGCTCCGTGCTGTCGCTGGCGGCGGATGCGGCCGGCGTCGAGGCGCTGGCCGATTCGGCCCTGCAGTGGCTGGTGCCAGCGCCCCGGTAAGATGACCGACGCCGCACGCCGCACGCGGCACGTGGCGGCCCACCGACGCCGCACGCGGCCCCTCATCGCGACCGGTTCCGCACCTCACCGGAGAACAGGAAACACCATGTCCCGCAATGCACCCGCCAAAGCCTTCGCCTCTCAGGCCGACCTGACCGACAAGAAGATCACCTTCGAGCAGCTCAGCAAGCACTGCTGGGCCTACACCGCCGAGGGCGACCCGAACTCCGGCGTCATCATTGGTGACCGCTTCATCATGGTCAGCGACGCCACCGCCACACCGGCCATGGCGCGCGACCTGATCGCCCGCATCCGCACCGTGAGCGACAAGCCGATCAAGTACGTGCTGCTGACCCACTACCACGCGGTGCGCGTGCTGGGTGCCTATGCCTATGCCGACGAGGGCGCCACCGAGATCATCGCCAGCCAGGGCACGCTGGACCTGATTGCCGAGCGCGGTGCCCAGGACATGAAGAGCGAGATGGAGCGCTTTCCGCGCCTTTTCCGCGGAGCCGACACCGTGCCCGGCCTGACCTGGCCGACCATGGTGGTCGGTGGTGGCGACCCGACGAAGGGCGAGGTGCCCGGCAAGCTCAGCATCAATTTAGGCGGTGTGGTGGTGGATATCTGGCACCCCGGCCCCGGGCACACGCGCGGCGACACCATCGCCTGGGTGGCGGCAGAGAAAGTGCTGTTTTCCGGTGACCTGGTCGAGTACGAGGCGGGCGTGTACACAGGCGACGCGCAGCTGGCCGAGTGGCCCGCCACACTGGAGGCGCTGCGCGCGCTCGGCGCCGAGGCCATCGTGCCCGGCCGCGGTGAAGCCATGAAGGGCGTGGCCAATGTGAACAAGGCGCTTGACTACACCAAACGCTGGGTCGAGACGCTGTTCCAGGCGGGCAAAGAGGCTGCCGCAGCCGGCATGGACCTGAAAGCGGCGATGACCCACACCCGAAAGCTGATGGATCCGGTCTTCGGCCATGTGTTCATCTACGAACACTGCCTGCCCTTTGATGTGAGCCGCGCCTACGACGAAGCCAGCGGCATCAAGCACCCGCGCATCTGGACGGCCGAGCGCGACAAGGAGATGTGGGCGGCGCTGCAGGGATGAACCCGGGCCTGCATGACCCGCCTCAGGATTTTTGCGCCATCAGCACGCGCAAGTCCTGCTCGTAGGTGGTCAGGGTTTCAATCGCCTTTGCGCGCTGCGCGGGGGTGGTGCTGTTGTGCAGCTCGGCCACGGTGCGGCAGTTGTCCTGCGTCAGCCGCTTGACGTACTCGCGGTAGGCGAGATCGGGCGAATTCAGCGAGCGGTCAAACAGGCTGCGCAAGGCCACGCGCACCCGGTCTGTGGAGACGGGCGAGGCCTGCGGTGCCGTGAGGGCGCGCAGGGTTTGCAACGTGTCCTGCTGGCGCCGCAAGCGTTCGGCATAGTTCAGGGCCGGGTTGAACAGCGACTGGTCAATACGCTGGCCCAGCACCGCGATCTGCTTCTCGTCGAGCGTGCCGTAAAGCATCTCGGCCCGGCTGATGGCCTGCTTGAGCCGGGTGGCCCGCTTTTGCGCCGGCGTGCCGTCGATGAATTTTTCGCGGAACTCGGTGTTGCCTTTGGCAAAGCGCCCTTCCATGTGGGTCAGTTGTGCGGGTTGCAGCGTGGGGGCCAGGGCCACCACCGTCGGCTCGACGCGGTCAGACACTGCCATCAGCTTGCGGCGCACGTCGTCGTAAATCGAGCAGGCAGCGGCGGTGCTGAGATCGCCGCGCATTTGCTGCTGGAGCTTTTGCAGCGTCTCCACATAGGCCGGCAATTGCGACTGCCGGTGCCAGGCCTGCAGCTGGCCCAGGTCTGCCTTGACGCGCAGGCTCTGCGAGCTGTCGAAATCGAAATAGCCGTCCATGAACCAGTAGCCGAGTTCTGGCGCCTGGTTGTAGGCGATCTTCGCGGCACTGCAGGCCTGCAGTACAGCGAACAGAGGAACCAGCATCAGCAGGCTGATAATCCGGAAGCAATTGCGACTGGCTGGAGCAAGTCTCCAGCCGGGCATCTTGAAGAACAGCAAAGGAAACGTCATGGCAACCCCGATCGATGTCGTCATCATGGCCGCAGGCAAAGGCACGCGGATGAAAAGCGCGCTGCCCAAAGTGTTGCACCGATTGGGCGGCCGTGCGCTGCTGGGCCATGTGATTGACTGCGCCGCGCGGTTATCGGCCCGCGAGGCGGTGGTGATCACCGGCCACGGCGCCGAGGTGGTTGAAGCTGCCTGCAAGGGCATGCAGCCTGCGGGCAATGCCGCGCTGGCCCTGAAGTTTGCCCGTCAGGAGCCGCAACTGGGCACCGGCCACGCCGTGCAGCAGGCGGTGCCGCTGCTGGCCGATGACGGTGTCACGCTGGTGCTGTCGGGCGATGTGCCTTTGACACAAGCTGATACATTGCAGGCCCTGCTGGACCAGTGCGACGGCCAGCGGCTGGCGCTGCTCACGCTCAGCATGGCCGACCCCACCGGGTACGGCCGCATCGTGCGCGCCGGCACGGAAGCATCGGCGCAGGTGCGTGCCATCGTCGAGCACAAGGACGCCACACCCGCGCAGCGCGAGATCCGCGAAATCTACAGCGGCATCATGGCTGTGCCCACCGCGCTGCTGCGCCGCTGGCTGGCCCGGCTGGACAACAAGAATGCCCAGAACGAGTACTACCTGACCGACATCGTGAAGTTCGCGGTGGCCGACGGCGTGGCCGTGGTCGCGCACCAGATCACCGACGCGGCGCAGGTCGCCGGCGTCAACAGCCCGGTGCAGTTGGCCGAGCTGGAGCGCGTGCACCAGCTGCGCAGCGCTACCGCGCTGATGGAGCAGGGCGTGCGGCTGGCCGACCCGGGGCGGCTCGACGTGCGCGGGCAGCTGACCTGCGGCCGCGATGTGGAGATTGATGTGAACTGCGTCTTTGAAGGCACGGTGAGCCTGGGCGACGGCGTGCGCATAGGCGCCAACTGCGTGATCGCCAACGCCACGATTGCCGCCAACGCCGTGATCCACCCCTTCACGCACATCGATGGCGAAAAGCTCGGCGTGCAGGTCGGTGAGGGCGCGCTGATCGGCCCCTTTGCCCGCCTGCGCCCCGGCGCGCAACTGGGGGCGGAGGTGCACATCGGCAACTTTGTCGAGGTGAAGAACTCCACGCTGGCCAAAGGCGCCAAGGCCAACCACCTGGCCTATCTGGGCGATGCCACGGTGGGCGAGCGGGTCAACTACGGCGCCGGCAGCATCACCGCCAACTACGACGGAGCCAACAAGCACCGTACCGTGATCGAAGCTGACGTGCACATCGGCAGCA
>CALSAU010000244.1:0-4424 GCA_943372985.1 Polaromonas sp. YR568
ACCACCGCCTTGGCCAGCTTGAACAGCCAGCCCAGCACCGGCAGTTTGAAGATGCGGTGGTCCATCACAAAGTAAATCGGGCGCGGGCTGGCCGCCATCAGCAGCACGGCATCAACAAAGCTCACGTGGTTGCAGGCCAGCACCGCTGCGCCCTGCGTGGGAATGTACTCGTCGCCACGCACCTTGAAGCGGTACACGCAACGCGACGCCATCAGCGCGACGAAACGGATCAGGTATTCAGGCACCAGCATGAAGATGTAGAAGGCCACCACCGCATTGGCCAAACCGACGAACAGGAAGATCTGCGGAATGCTGAAATCAGCCTTGAGCAGCGCACCGGCCAGCATGGCGCTGACAATCATGAACAGCGCATTGAGGATGTTGTTGGCGGCGATGATGCGGGCACGATGCGTGGTCTGGCTGCGCAGCTGGATCAGCGCATACATGGGTACGCTGTAAAGCCCCGCAAACAGGCTGAGCAGCGCCAGGTCGGCCATCACGCGCCAGTGGACGGGCTGGGCGAGGAAGGCGGCGGCATTCATCACCTCTGCGGGCGGCAGGCCGCGCGATGAGAAATACAAGTCGACTGCAAACACGCTCATGCCAATGGCGCCCAGCGGCACCAGGCCAATTTCGACATGGCGGCGGCTGAGCACTTCGCACAGGAGCGAGCCGGTGGCGATGCCGATGGAAAACACCACCAGCAGCAGCGAGGCGACCTGCTCGTTGCCGTGCAGCACTTCCTTGGCGAAGCTGGGGAACTGGCTGAGGAACACCGCACCGAAAAACCACATCCAGCTGATGCCCAGCATGGAGCGGAACACCACGATATTGCCGTGGGCGAGCTGGAGATTTCGCACCGTCTCGGTGAACGGGTTCCAGTTGATCTTCAGCCCCGGATCGGTGGCCGGAGCCAGCGGAATGAATTGCGCCGCCACACGCCCCGCGAGCGCCACCAGCACACAGGCCAGCGCCACATAGTGCGGCCCGACACCGGGGATGGCCACGATCAGGCCACCCACCACATTGCCCATCAGGATGGCGACGAAGGTGCCCATCTCGACCATGCCATTGCCACCGGTCAGCTCGCGCTCGTTCAGCGCCTGCGGCAGGTAGGCGAACTTGACCGGGCCGAACAGCGTGGAGTGCAGCCCCATCAGGAAGGTGCAGGCCAGCAGAATGATCGCCTGCAGGTTCACATCAGTCGCCAGGAAGCCAAAGGCTGCGACCCCCATGATGGCGATCTCCAGGTTCTTCACGAAGCGGATCACCCGGGTCTTTTCAAACTTGTCGGTGAGCTGGCCGCTGGTGGCCGAGAACAGCAGAAAGGGCAGGATGAACAGCGCACCAATCGCCAGCCCGGCCAACGCTGGCGGCAACCAGCTCACGCTGAGCTGGTAGGTCACCATCACGGTGAAGGCGAACTTGAACAGGTTGTCGTTGGCAGCGCCGGAGAACTGCGTCCAGAAAAAAGGCGCAAAGCGGCGCTGCTTCAACAGGGCGAACTGGTTGGGGTGCTCTGAGTAGGGAACCGGTGTCACTGAAGCAGAAGTCTTAGCCCCTGTGGTGGCAGCCGATGGGCCTGAATCAACGCTCATGAAGGAATCCTCTCCGTGGTGCTGGATGGCAAGCGCTCTGACGGCGCTCTGGCGGCGGCCTCTGGGTGGTCTTTGCCCGGTGTGCGGATTCTGCCGGATTTACGTGTCATCCCTTGGGCAAGCGCAGCCGGGAGTTCTCAGCCTTGAAGCGCCTCGGTGTTGAAGCGCGAAGGCCGTAGGGCCCCGCCAGGGATCAGCGTGTCAGCGTAGTGCAGAGCGCAGCCTGCGCCTTGACACATCCGCCGGTGCACACCGCGTCGCCATACTGGCCCCGCGCGGCCGCTCCGCCCGGCTCTTTGGAGCAGAAGGGATCACCGCGCACGTCGAGCACGCATCGACCCGGGCCACATTGCAAGCCACCATACCGGTCGGTAACGATGCCGCCGTCAACCGGCGAGCACTTCACCTGACGGCTGCTGCTGTCGAGCAGGCACAGCGTTTTGGCGGGTGGGCAGACGGTGTTGTTGTAGCGGTCGACCACGCATTCGCTGGACTGGGCCTGGCTGACTGCAGGCGCCACCGACAGCACCACCACGATAACCAACAGCAACACACTGCAGGCGATGGACTTCAAAGCCTTCATGCTAGAGCCTTCACGTGCCGGCCTCTTCCAGTGAAGTGAATACCGTCAGCACACCGGTGTACCCATACAGGTGGTGGCGGGCGATCTCGCCGCCCGCAAAAAAACCAACCAGCGGCACATCACCCAGCGCGCGCCGCACGATCTGCAGCTCGGCACTGGGCGCGCCGAAGTGCGGGCCGCCACGGCCGGAGCAGCTGACGTAAATCGCGCCAGCAATGCGCCGCGCTGCGTGGGGGCGAGACTCTGCCTCGGGCGCATTCAGCGCACCAGCCACTTCCAGCGTGACCTCTTCAGGCTCCAGCTCTTCGCGAATCTCGGCGCACACGCGGATCAGGTCGGCGCGGGCGGCTTCGCGGTGACGCTCGCAAAACGCCAGCGTCATGCCGACGGCGGGCACGTCGGCAATCGCAATGCCCTTGCGTGACGGGTCCAGCCCGATCAGGTGGCGCACAAACACATCGGTGCCAAACTGCCCCGCGCGCTTGTGGGATGCATCGTTGAGGCCGTCACCGGGGCGGCTCAACCCCACCAGCGTGGTGCGCACTTTGGCCAGCGCTTCACGCGGCTGGTCGAGCGAGACCTTCAGGTCAGCCAGCAGCACCTCCAGCGCAGGCTGGCCATCGAGTTCGGTGACCACATTGGCGTCGCAGGCGGTGATGACATGGTCCGCAGAGACCGGCCGACAGCCCTGGGTGACGCGCGACATCAGCCCGGTTTTTCCCGAAGCATCGCGCGCAAACGCCACGCCACTCAGGCCACCGCTGAACACGCCGCTGGCCGCCCCCTGGCCCTTCACATTGCCATGCCCGCTGAGTGCAAACTGCACCGTGCGTGAACGGCTGGAGGCCAGGCCACCAAACACATAGCCGCTGTCGGTGCGCTGGGCCATCTCGTCGATCAGTTCGGCCACATCGGGTGTGCTGGCATCGGCATGCACCAGCGCGGTGTGCGCCTTGAAGCGGCCCGGGCCTGCTGCGGGCAGCGGGGACACGCCGGAGAACACGCGGTACTGGTCATGCGGCAGCTCACACAGCATCACGGCCATCGCGGGCTCGTCGAAATACTCGACGTTGTTCGACGCGATTCCGACGCCGACCGTGCCGCTCCAGTCGGTGATGTCGGGCAATTCGGCGCTCAGGTGGTCAAGGATTTCCTGCGCATCGCTAGCGTAATGGTCGGTGATGTAAAGCAGCGCCAGCGTAGGCGACTGGGCGTAATCGGGCAGTGCCAGATACGCCCGCAGCTGGGCCAGCACCAGGCCGGCCGCCATCTGCCATTGCGGATGCGTGGCGTGGCCGTAGGGGAAGAGTTTCATTGATAGCGGATCCTAAGTCAGGTCAACCCTTTGCGTTGTCCTCGCCAACGCCAGTGCTGGCTTCCAATTTTGTGCTGTAACTCATACGCCCGCTCAATAGTGGGGGCAAACTGCGACCACCGTTCTCCATCCCAGTATGAATACAAGATACCTGCTATGTGTTCTCTCTGGTAAATACCAACTCTTACAGGATTGATAGTTGAGGGGAACCACCTTGTCACTTTATTCATGTTCACAAAAAGTAGACATCACTCCACAACGCGAATTAGACAGCTACTTACGGGTCGTGCGCGCCCTCTTGGCGGGCGCTTTGCGAGCAGGGGCTTTGGCAGCCACCTTGTTTTTGGCGGAAGCAATCGCCTTGCCCGGGGTGGGCCAGGCCTGGCTGGTGCGCAGCGCTGTGTTCATCGCGGCGCGGGCGCCACCCGCCATGGTTTTGCCCGCCGTCTCGGCCATGTTTTTCGCCATGCCGGTAGCCATGCCCGTTGCGCTTTTCATCGCGTCCTTAGCCAGTCCCGTGGCCAAGGTCTTGGTGGTGTCCATCGCCGTTTTCTTGGCGGCGTCTTTCATGGCGTCGGCGGCAATGGTCTGGAACTGCTGCGTCAGCGCGCCCCACCACTGCATCGGGTCGACCACGCCACCAGCGACTGGAGCTGCTGCGCTGGCCTTGGCCGGTGCCTTTGGTTTGGCCCGCGGCGCACGCGGCTTGGCCGCTGGCGCGGCGCTTTCGGCCTCAGCCCGGGCCGCGTCAAAAGCCGATGGGGGAATCTCCAGCCCGGAGAAGGTGCGTGCCTTGTCGGCAACCTTCTGCACCCCACCGGCCACACTGTCGGCCACCTTGAGCTTGAAGGCATTGGCCACATCGCCCATGTTGAAGTTCATGCCCTTGAGCGTGGCCAGCGTCATCTTCTGTACTTCCAGCGCCTGG
>CALSAU010000245.1:0-4423 GCA_943372985.1 Polaromonas sp. YR568
CAACCCTCTATTTTGACAGGTCAGGCAGGCCCCATGAACACCCCCACACCTACCCCCACCCCCATGCGCATCGAGCGCGACACCGTTGGCCCGATTGAGGTTCCTGCAGCCTGCCTGTGGGGTGCGCAAACCCAGCGCTCGCTGCAGAACTTCGATATTTCCGGCGAGCGCCAGCCGTTGGAGATCATCCGGGCGCTGGCGCAGATCAAGCGATCTTCTGCAAGAGTCAACCATGCGCTGGGGTTGCAGGATGCGCGCAAGACCGAGGCCATCGTCGCGGCGGCTGATGAAGTGATTGCCGGGCTGCATGCCGATGAATTTCCCCTGGTCGTTTGGCAAACCGGTTCGGGCACGCAGACCAACATGAACGTCAACGAGGTGCTGGCCAACCGTGCCAGCGAGTTGCTGGGCGGCGAGCGAGGCGATGCCCGGCTGGTGCACCCCAACGACGACGTCAACCGCAGCCAGTCGTCCAATGACGTGTTTCCCACCGCCATGCATGTCTCGGCGGTGGTGGCCATCACTGAACAATTGCTGCCCGCACTGGGCAAACTGCAGACCACGCTGGAGGGGAAGGCGAGGGACTTTGACGGCATCGTCAAGATCGGCCGCACCCACCTGCAGGACGCCACGCCGCTGACGCTGGGCCAGGAGTTTTCAGGCTACGTGGCGCAGCTGGCGCACGGTGCGGCGCATATCAGGGCGGCCCTGCCGCATCTGCACGAACTGGCGCTGGGTGGCACAGCGGTCGGCACCGGGTTGAACGCGCCCAAGGGCTATGCCGAGCAGGTGGCGGCCGAGCTGGCCGCACTGACCGGTCACCCCTTTGTGACGGCGCCCAACAAGTTCGAGGCCATGGCATCGGCCGATGCTCTGGTGCACGCCCATGGTGCACTCAAGACGCTCGCCGCCAGCCTGATGAAGATCGCCAACGACGTGCGCTGGCTGGCCAGTGGGCCGCGCAGCGGCATTGGCGAGCTGAGCATTCCGGAAAACGAGCCCGGCTCATCCATCATGCCGGGCAAGGTGAACCCGACGCAGAGCGAGGCGCTCACCATGCTGGCGGCGCAGGTGTTTGGTAACGATGTCGCCATCAACTTTGGTGGCGCCTCGGGCAACTTCGAGCTGAATGTGTTCCGACCCATGATCGCGCACAATTTCCTGCAAAGCGTGCGGCTGCTGGCCGACGGCATGGACAGTTTCAATGACCATTGTGCGGTGGGCATAGCGCCGAATCGCGAGCGTATTGCGGAGTTGGTGCAGCGTTCCCTGATGCTGGTGACAGCGTTGAACCCGCACATTGGCTACGACAAGGCCGCCTTCATCGCCAAAAAGGCGCACAAGGAAGGCAGCAGCCTGCGCGAGGCGGCCATAGCGTCCGGGCATGTGACTGCCGAGCAGTTCGACCGCTGGGTGGTACCCGCCGACATGGTCGGCAGGGGCTGAGGCAGATGACCAGTCAGTTGCGGGCCACAAGACCTGCAAGGCACCGATGCGTCAGTGCTTTTGTGTGCCGATGCTCGACATCACCTTGTCGGTGTAGGCAATCGCCAGCGCAGAGAGCAGGAAGGTGATGTGGATGACGGTCTGCGCAATCAGCACACGGTCGGTGTAGTTGTCGGCGTTGATGAAAGTCTTCAGCAGGTGAATCGAGCTGATGCCGATGATGGCGGTCGCCAGCTTGACTTTCAGCACCGAGGCGTTCACGTGGCTCAGCCATTCCGGCTGGTCGCGGTGACCTTCCAGGTCCATGCGGCTGACGAAGGTTTCGTAACCCCCAATGATCACCATGATCAGCAGGTTGGAGATCATGACCACATCGATCAATGCCAGCACCACCAGCATGATGACCGTCTCGTTCAGCGAGGAGATGGGTGCCGTGGTTTTGTAGCCAATGCTGGTGACGAGCGCCTGAAGCGCCGCCTGGTTGCCGAAAGCGGCTTCGATCAGGTGGACCAGCTCTACGAGGAAGTGGACGACGTACACGCCCTGGGCGGCGATCAGGCCGAGGTACAGGGGCAATTGAAGCCACCGGCTGGAGAAAATCAGCCGTGGCAGCGCGCGCATTTGCTTGGGCTTGGCGTGTTCAGAGTCAGACATGTCGTGGGCTGTGCGGGGTGAATCCGGGAGTCGGACCGGTTGATCGGCGGGGTGGGTTTGGCGGCATCAAGCGCAGGCCAAGGTGTAATTGTAAGGTTCGCAGAAGTCAGTGGCTTGTAAGTGCAAGGCTTGACAGTACCATCCAGTCAGTGACAAGAAGGAGACAAGACAGATGAGCAACCCCACGTCCAATATCGAGTCCGTGCTGGTGGAAAACCGGATTTTTCCGCCCACGCTGGCCACCGTCAAGGCAGCCCGCATTTCGGGCATGCCGGCCTATGAGGCGATGTGCGCCGAGGCCGTAAGCGACTTTCAGGGCTTCTGGGCCCGGCTGGCCCGCGACAACCTGAGCTGGAAAAAGCCTTTCAATACGGTGCTGGACGAGTCCAACGCACCTTTCTACCAGTGGTTCGCCGATGGCGAACTCAACGCGTCCTACAACTGCCTGGACCGCCATCTGGGTACCCCGACCGAAAACAAGAAGGCCATCATTTTTGAAAGTGATGACGGCAAGGTCACCAACGTCACCTACCGTGAACTGCATGCCAGGGTTTGCCAGTTTGCCAACGTCCTGAAGGGGATGGGCATCCGCAAGGGTGACCGCGTCATCATCTACATGCCGATGACGGTGGAGGGCGTGGTCGCCATGCAGGCCTGTGCACGCATTGGCGCCACCCACTCGGTGGTCTTCGGCGGTTTTTCGGCCAAGAGCCTGCAGGAACGCATCCAGGACGCTGGCGCCGTGGCGGTGATCACCGCCCATTACCAGCTGCGGGGCGGCAAGGAGCTGCCGCTCAAGGCTATCGTGGACGAGGGCATCGCCATGGGCGGCTGCGAGTCCATCAAGAACGTCATCGTCTACCAGCGCACGCCGACTGCCTGCAACATGGTGGCCGGGCGCGACAGCCTGATGCACGAGCTGAGCGCCAAGGCGTCGCCCGTCTGCGAACCTGAATTCGTGGGTGCCGAACACCCGCTGTTCATCCTCTACACCTCGGGCTCCACCGGCAAGCCCAAGGGCGTGCAGCACAGCACCGGCGGCTATCTGCTCTGGGCCAAGCTGACGATGGACTGGACCTTTGATGTCCAGCCTTCCGACGTGTTCTGGTGCACCGCCGACATCGGCTGGATCACCGGCCACACCTATGTCGCTTACGGCCCGCTGGCGGCCGGCGTGACGCAGGTGATTTTTGAGGGCGTGCCGACCTACCCGAACGCAGGGCGCTTCTGGCAGATGATCGAGAAGCACAAGGTCAGCCTGTTCTACACGGCGCCGACCGCCATTCGGTCGCTCATCAAGGCAGCGGAGGCGGACGAGTCGGTGCACCCCGCGCGCTCGGACCTCAGCAGCCTGCGCGTGCTTGGCTCGGTCGGTGAGCCGATCAACCCGGAAGCCTGGATGTGGTACTACAAGCACGTGGGTGGCGAGCGTTGCCCCATCGTGGATACCTTCTGGCAGACAGAAACCGGCGGCCACATGATCACGCCGCTGCCGGGCGCGACGCCCCTGGTCCCGGGCAGCTGCACGCTTCCGCTGCCGGGCATCATGGCGGCGATTGTTGACGAGACGGGCAAAGACCTTCCTAACGGGGCGGGCGGCATGCTGGTCATCAAGCGACCATGGCCTTCGATGATCCGCACCATCTGGAATGATCCGGAGCGCTTCAAGAAGAGCTATTTCCCCGAGGAAATGGGTGGCACGACCTACCTTGCAGGCGACGGCGCGGTGCGCAACATTGACAACGGCTATTTCCGCATCACCGGCCGTATCGACGACGTGCTGAACGTGTCGGGCCACCGCATGGGCACGATGGAAATCGAATCGGCACTGGTGGCGCATTCCACCCTGGTGGCCGAAGCCGCCGTGGTGGGTCGGCCGGATGATCTTACCGGCGAAGCCATCGTGGCCTTTGTGGTGCTCAAGCGTTCACGTCCGACGGGCGAGGAGGCCAAGGCAATTGCCAAGGAACTGCGCGACTGGGTGGGCAAGGAGATCGGTCCGATCGCCAAGCCCAAGGACATCCGTTTCGGCGACAACCTGCCCAAGACGCGCAGCGGCAAGATCATGCGCCGGCTGCTTCGCGGCATCGCCAAGGGTGAATCCATCACCCAGGACACCTCGACCCTGGAAAACCCCGCCATCCTCGATCAGCTGTCTGAAAAACAGTGATCTTTAGCGCAGCATGAAAAAAGCCCGTCAGATGACGGGCTTTTTTGTATCTACTTACCGCACCGACCTGCTGGGCCAGTCGGATTTCAGAACGGATTACTTCTGACCCAGAATCCAGGTCACCAGTTTTTTGGCATCATCTGCAGAGACTTG
>CALSAU010000246.1:0-4396 GCA_943372985.1 Polaromonas sp. YR568
AACAGCAGCACAACCAGCTCGAAACCCATCGCGTAATCCGGCCGGACCAGGGTCTTGCCGTCGAGCAGGCCCGAGATCACGTTGGCGTGCGTTTCGACGCCGGGGTAGGTCTCGCCGACTGGCGTCACCCGCAGGTCGAGCAAACCGGGGGCAGTGGTGCCAACCAGCACAATCTTGTCCTTCAGCGTCTCTGGCGGCAGACGGCGAGCAATCAGATCGGCGGCCGGGATGTACTTGAATGAGCCGCCCTTCACGCCCCCATTTCCCCGGAACGGCACCAGCGTCGCAACCCGGTCATCGACCAGAATCGCCAGTTGTTTGCCGTCCTGCGTCAGCAGGATGCTCTCCAGCCCCTGGTAGCCGCGGGTGAGCAGTTTCTGCGGCGGGAACCCGGGCTCGACCTTGGGCATACCCGCCAGCATGCGGAACATGGCCAGCGACAGCGATTCGTAATACTGGCCCTTGAACTCCGCCAGCAACGGAAGCGACCGCACCACGCCGTCGCCATCGGTGATGGAGTTGAAAAAGCCGCCCAAGGGTGCGGCCTTGCCCAACTGCTCGATGTTGGCGCCGTAGCCATTCCACACCGTGAAGCGGATCGGCCGCCCGGCCAGCGCTTCCTTCTGCATCACTGGCGCCGGCAGGTGGCCGTTCACCCGGCCATCGCGGTCGCTGGTGAAGTAATAGCCCAGCACCACCGGCCGCTGTGAAATGGCTTTCGCCAGAAGCGCGTCGTAGTCGAGGCTGCCCTGCAATTGATTGAGTTTCTCGGCAAAGCCGGGCTGGTCCTTGAGTTCGGACTGGGCCAATTGCCTGAGCTGCTTGAGGCCGGAGCTGTCGTCCGGCTCGGCAAACACGACGTCAAACCCGATCAGCGCCGCGCGCTGCCGGCCATGAAGCTCATCGACCAGATCGGCCACCTTGTTGCGGCTCCAGGGCCAGCGTCCGATCTCGGCCAGGCTCTGCTCGTCGATATCCACAATGACGATGCGGTCGTCGAGCGTGCCGGGCATGGTGGCCCGCAGGCGCGCGTCGTAGATGATGTTGTCCAGGCGCTCCAGCACGCCGACGTGCAGCACGCCAGCCGCGTGCATCAGCGCAAAAACCAGCGGAATCAGTGTGACGGCGATGCGCGGCCAGTGCCTGGAGAGAAGTCTCATGGCGGCTCCATGTCGGAGGGCTGATGAACCGTACCGTCAGGACGCAGGGCAGCCCCCTGTCAGTGCTGCACGAACTGCATTCGGGTTCCGGCCAGTTCGAGCATGTCGCCGTTCTTGAGCGATACCGGTTCGGGGCCGATGGGCGCGCCGTTGAGCGTCGGTTTGCCGGCGCCTTCCACATGAGCCACCACAAAGCCCTGTGGCCGCTTGGTGATGGCGGCGACCGCCACGCCGGGCTTGCCAATGGTGGTCACCACCTTCACCAGCGCCACCTCGCGCCCGGCGGCGGCGCCGGACATGACCTTGATCGCCCCGTTCATGCCCATGATCGGGTCGCTTGCTGCGGCAGCCGGTGCCGCAGCAGCCGGCGCCACCAGCCCGCCGGAACCGGCCTTGATGACCATGGTCTTGTCGAACCCTGCGGCAGGGTTCTCGCTGACGTACTTGATCTTGTATTTGCCGATTTCAACGGTGTCGTCGTGCTGCAGCAGCTGCTTCTTGACGGCCTTGCCGTTGACATAGGTGCCGTTGGTGCTGTTGAGGTCTTCCAGGTGCACTTCATTGCCCGCCATCTGCAGCACAGCATGCTCCCCACTGACAGCCAGGTTGTCGATCACGATGTCGTTGTAAGGCCGGCGGCCCAGGGAGGTCCTGTCCTTGGTCAGCTGCACTTCCTTGATCACGACACCGTCGATAGAGACGATCATTTTCGGCATGGCCGACTCCAGTCTGTTTTTAACAATTCCATCACCGCGTCATTTTCCCAGTATTCTGGAGAAGAACCCCCGCTTGCCCGCGTCTTCGCGTGCTTCGGCCAGCAGGACCGAAATATTATCGCGTCCTCCCGCCTGATTGGCGGCCACGATCATCTGGCGGGCCCGCTGCGCCAGGGTTCCCTCGCCCCGGAGTATGGCAGCTATGCCGTCATCAGGCACCATGTCGGACAAGCCGTCCGAGCACATCAGATACACATCACCGGTCTCCACCCGGTGCTCGTTGACCTCCACCATCACGGTGTCTTCGACCCCCAGTGCCCGGGTCACCAGGTTGCGGTTCAGGGACGTCAGTGCCTGTTCCGGCGTGATCAGGCCGGCATCGATCTGCTCTTGCAGCAGGGAGTGGTCTTTGGTGATCTGCTCGAACACGCCAGCACGCAGACGGTAACAGCGGGAGTCGCCGATGTGGCCCAGCGTCAGCCGCCCGTCCTGGAACGCGCCCACCACCAGCGTGGTGCCCATTCCGGCGTACTGCGGGTTGGAGTTGGCGGCATTGAAGATCGAGTGGTTGGCGTTCTCAACACAGATTTCAAGCGCCCGTCGCACCTCGCGGGAGTTCGCGTTGCGGCCCGCCTGGGCCAGCCAGCGGCCCATTTCCGACTTGATGAAAGCGACCGCCATACCGCTGGCGATCTCGCCTGCGTTGTAGCCACCCATACCGTCGGCCAAGATGCACAGTCGGGTCAGGGAGTCGAATGCGACAGCGTCTTCGTTGTTGTCCCGCGTCAGGCCTGGGTCGGTTTCCGTGCAAATCTCGTAAATCATGTGTGCGGAGGTCAGTGTGGATCGGCCCCGGCGGCAGGCGCCTGGGTGGTGACGGTTCTCTCAAACGACGGGGGTTCTGCAGGGGTTGCTGCACCCGGGGCCACCGATGCCCCGTGGACCGCGGGCGCGCCGGATGGCGCCAGCGTAGCGATCACGGCCCGCAAGTCGGCGCCGAGCTGATCGCCGTCCTGGTAACGCTGTTCGGGCTTTTTGGTGAGGCACAGGGCCACGATCTGCGCCAGTGCGTCGGGAAGGTCCTTGCGGACGATGCGGATGTCGGGCGCCTCTTCATTGGCAATCTTGTACATCAACTCGGCCATCGAATCCCCCCGGAAGGGCAACACGCCGGTCAGCATCTGGTAGAGCATCACGCCCAGCGAATACAGGTCGGAGCGGCCATCGACCTTCTTGCCGGCAATCTGCTCCGGCGACATGAAGCTGGGCGTGCCCAGTACCAGACCGGTTTTGGTCTTGCTGGAGTCGGTGATGCGGGCGATGCCGAAGTCGGTGACCTTGACGGTGTCCGTGGACGGCTCGTACATGATGTTGGCCGGCTTGATGTCGCGGTGCACCACATTCTGCTTGTGGGCGTAAGCCAGCGCCTCGGCCACCCGGGCGACGATGGACAGGACCTGCGGCATCGGCAGCAGATGGCCGTCGCGGGTCACATCGGCGAGGTCCTTGCCCTTCAGGAACTCCATGGCGATGTAGGCCAGGTCGTGCTCTTCGCCGGCGTCAAAGATGGTGACGATGTTCTGGTGCTGCAGCCGGCCTGCGGTTTCGGCCTCGCGGAAAAAGCGCTCGCGGGCGTCGTCCAGCTCCTCGCCTTCGAACTCCTGGCTCAGCGCCATGGTCTTGATGGCGACCACGCGGCCGATCTTCGGGTCTTTGCCCAGATACACCACGCCCATGGCGCCCTTGCCCAGCTCTTTTTCAACCTGGTAGCGGCCCAGCATGGGTTTTTCGACAGCGCCGCCGTCGAGCAGCAGCGTGCCGCCGGGGTGGCTGCTGCCGCCGCCCAGAATCACCGTCTCGGACAGGTTTTTCGCCCGGTTGAGCTTGGACTGCAGGTCCTTGTGGTTCTTGTTGTAAGTGGCCATGTGCTCGTACACGGCCTGCGCCTTGTTGAATTGCCGCTTGCGCTCGAAGTCCAGCGCCAGGTTGTTCATGTTGTCCATCAGCGCATCAGTGAACGGCACGCGGCGGAAGCGGTCGAAGGCCATGTCCAGTTGCCCCTGCCCCTGCAGCGCCAGGCCCATCATCCGGTTGGTTTCGGCCGATTCCTCGTCGGATTTCTGCTTGCCCGCCTCGGTGACCAGAAAGCGCTTGGTGGTCAGCGCCAGGTGCCCGATCACCAGCAGGGCGGCCGGAAACACCAGCTTGAGCCAGGTCGCAGCAGCCGAGA
Organism: Polaromonas sp. YR568; assembly: GCA_943372985.1. Lineage (GTDB taxonomy): Bacteria > Pseudomonadota > Gammaproteobacteria > Burkholderiales > Burkholderiaceae_C > Polaromonas. The sequence goes on from CALSAU010000246.1 coordinate 4,107, forward strand.
GCAGGCCAAACTCCAGCACCAGCAGCCCCACAAACAAGGCCAGCGTGACCACGGCGGCCTTGCCGGCGGAAAGCCGCGGCAGACCGGCCACCAGATAACCTGCCACCAGCAAAAAGGCGCCGAGCATGGCCCAGACGCCCCAGCCCGGCTGCACGATGAAATGCTCGCTCAGGATGCTGGAGGTGATGTGCGCCATGGTTTCGGCTGGCGACAAACCCGCCCCGGCAGGCGTTGCGAACTGGGTGCCCACACCGGCCGCCGTGGCGCCAATGATCACGATCTTGTCGGCG
>CALSAU010000247.1:0-4365 GCA_943372985.1 Polaromonas sp. YR568
CATGCCGTGCGATCAGGCAAGGCGCAACTGCTGCCCATCGACAGCGAGCATTCAGCCATTTTCCAGTCACTGCCGGAAGACTCTTCCACCTGGGCGGAGCGGGTCGAGAAGATCATCCTGACGGCCTCAGGCGGCCCATTCCGCACCCGCGATCCCTCCTCGTTCTCCAGCATCACGCCGGACCAGGCCTGTGCCCACCCCAACTGGGTCATGGGACGCAAAATCTCGGTGGACTCCGCCACGATGATGAACAAGGCGCTGGAGGTGATCGAGGCCAAGTATCTGTTCGGGCTGGCCCCGGAGCAGATCGAGGTCGTGATTCATCCACAGAGCGTGATCCACTCCATGGTGCAGTACCACGACACCTCGGTGGTGGCGCAGCTGGGAACGCCCGACATGCGCGTGCCGATTGCCTACGGACTGGCATGGCCTGACCGCATTGCCTCCGGCGCCAAAGCGCTGGATTTCAGGTCGTTGGCGACCATGACTTTTGAAGTGCCAGACCCCGAGCGGTTTCCGGGTCTGCCGCTTGCCTGGCAGGTGCTGGACGCGCCGGTGGGGAGCACGGCGGTGCTCAATGCGGCCAACGAGGTGGCGGTTGCTGCCTTTCTCGAGGGAAAAATCCGGTTTGACCACATTCACCGCGTCAACCATGCAACTTTGGAGGCCATGACGCTGTCTGACGCTGGCGATCTCGGCGGCCTGCTGGCCATCGACGCCGAGGCAAGGCAGAGGGCGACGCGCATCGCCCAACAACTGGAGTCCTGACATGCTGACGCTCGTTTCCTTTGTGGTGACGCTGGGGGTGTTGATTGCCGTGCATGAGTACGGGCACTACCGGGTGGCGGTGGCGTGCGGCATCAAGGTGCTGAAGTTCTCCATCGGCTTTGGCAAGCCCATCTACACCTGGCGGCTGAAGAACAAGAGCACCGAGTTCTCCATCGGCATGCTGCCTTTGGGTGGCTACGTGAAGATGCTGGACGAGCGCGAAGCGCCTGTCGACCCCTCCGAGCGCCACCTTGCGTTCAACACCCAACCCCTGAAGTACCGCGCGGCGGTTGTCGCGGCCGGCCCGGCGGCCAATTTGCTGCTGGCCGTGCTGCTCTACGCTGTTGTGAACTGGAGCGGCGTGCAGGAGCCCAGGGCAGTTCTGGCGAGCCCGGTGGCGGGTTCCATCGCCGACGTCGCCGGCTTGCAGGGTCGGGAGGTGGTGCAGCAGGCGGCTTTTGATGACGAAGAGCCTGAGCCCGTTCGCTCCTTCGAGGACTTGCGATGGCGCCTGACGCAAGGCGCGCTGGAGTCACGCGATGTGACGCTGGTGGTGGGTAGCAGTGAGTCGGCACCTGGGCGTGAGGTGCGATTGCCCCTCAGTGCAATGGAATCTCCCGATGCGGATGCACAGATGTTCCGCAAGATTGGCCTGCTTGGCCCATGGACGGCGCCCGTCATGGGCGACGTGATGCCTGCAAGCCCTGCCGAGCGCGCTGGTTTGCGCGCGGGTGATGTGGTGCAGCGCATCGGCGATGTGGCAGTAGTTGATGGGCAGCAACTGCGCGAACTCATCCGTTCCTCGGCCGGACAGGGAGCTTCGACAGCACAGGCCGTCGCACCCAAGCGCTGGCAGATCAGTCGCGATGGCCAGGTGCTTGAGGTCGACGTCACGCCAGAAGTGCGCGTGGAGGGTGGGGCGCGCGTGGCGCGGATCGGCGCGTATGTGGGTGCCCGGCCTGAATTCGTTGAGATCCGCTACGGCCTTTTTGACGGTCTCTGGCAAGGTGCTGTAAAGACCTGGCAGGTCTCGGTGCTCACGCTCAAGATGATGGGAAAAATGGTGATCGGTGAGGCTTCGCTGAAGAATCTCAGTGGACCATTGACGATTGCCGATTACGCGGGCAAGTCCGCAACCATTGGCTGGACGGCTTATCTGGTGTTTTTGGCTCTGGTGAGCGTGAGTCTGGGCGTCCTCAATTTACTGCCGTTACCGGTTCTGGACGGTGGGCACCTGATGTATTATCTTTGGGAGTTCGTCACCGGGCGCGGGGTCTCTGACGCCTGGATGGACAGATTGCAGCGCGGTGGCGTTGCAATTTTGCTGGGCATGATGTGCGTTGCCCTTTTCAATGATGTTTCCCGGTATTTGGGCTAACGCTTACATTTCATGCAAAAACAATTCAATCGCTTCAAGGTCAGGGCTGTTTGCGCCATCGCAGCGAGTCTTTTCGCAGCCAGCTCGGCATGGGCCGTAGACCCCTTCACGGTACGCGACATCCGTGTGGAAGGTCTTCAGCGGGTCGAGCCCGGAACCATCTTTGCCTCCCTTCCGTTCCGGGTCGGCGAAACCTACAACGACGAAAAGGGCTCCACCGCCATCCGTGCGCTGTTTGGCCTCGGGCTGTTCAAGGACGTGCGTCTTGAAGTCAGTGGCGACGTGCTGGTGGTGATCGTTGAAGAACGTCCCACGGTGGCTGATGTTGACTTCACCGGGACCAGAGAATTCGACAAGGAGGCGCTCAAGAAAGCGCTTCGTGAGGCAGGGGTTGCCGATGGGCAGCCTTTCGACAAGGCGCTGGCAGACAAGGCTGAGCAAGAACTCAAGCGCCTTTACATCAACAAAAGTCTTTACGGTGTTGAGATTGTTACTACGGTGACGCCTATCGAGCGCAACCGTGTCAACCTGAACTTCAGCGTCACCGAGGGTGATGTTGCCAAGATCAAGGAAATCCGCATCACAGGTAACAAAGCGTTCAGCGAGTCGACTTTGCTGGGCCTGTTTGACTTGGACACTGGTGGCTGGCTAAGCTGGTACACGAAGTCAGACCGCTACTCCCGGGCCAAGCTGAACGCCGACATCGAGACATTGCGTGCCTACTACCTGTCGCGTGGCTATCTGGAGTTCCGCGTGGATTCCACCCAGGTCGCCATCTCGCCGGACAAGCAGAGCATCGCTGTGACGGTCAACGTCACCGAGGGTGAGCGTTTTGTGGTGTCTGGCGTGAAGCTTGACGGCAATTACCTCGGCAAGGAGGAAGAGTTCAAGACCCTGGTCAAAATTGAGCCGGGGGCGCCGTACAACGCGGACACGGTATCCGAAACCACCAAGGCCTTCACGGATTACTTTGGCACCTTTGGATTTGCATTTGCACGAGTCGAAGCTGTGCCGGAGATTGACCGCGCCAACAACCGTGTGGCCCTGGTCATCCAGGCGGAGCCCTCACGACGGGCTTACGTACGGCGGATCAATATCGCTGGCAATAACCGGACCCGTGACGAAGTCATTCGCCGCGAGTTCAGGCAGTTTGAGTCGTCCTGGTATGACGGCGACAAGATTCGCCTATCGCGAGACCGCGTTGACCGGCTTGGTTTTTTCAACGAGGCAAACTTCGATTCCCAGGAAGTGGCCGGTACGCCGGATCAAGTGGACCTCACCATGACTGTGGTTGAGAAACCAACTGGTAACTTGCAGCTTGGCGCGGGTTACTCAAGCGCTGACAGTCTTTCATTCATCTTTGGTATTAGGCAGGAGAACGTATTCGGGTCAGGTAATTATCTGGGAGTGGAGCTGAACACCAGTAAATCTAACCGTCAACTGGTCTTCAGCACGATTGATCCTTACTTCACGGAAGACGGCATTTCACGAAATATTGATGTCTACGACCGGACCTCCAAGCCGCAGAACGGTCAGGAAGGCGACTACAGCCTGAAGACACGAGGCGTCAGTCTGCGTTTCGGCGTTCCGTTCACCGAGGAAGACACGGTGTACTTTGGAACCGCGTACGAAGGCCTGAAGATTGTTCCTGGTAACAACCTGCCGAGCAGTTACCGGACTTACGCCAATCAATTTGGTTTGACCAGCAACTCCATTCCACTGACTGTTGGCTGGTCGCGCGACAGCCGCGACAGCGCGCTGGTTCCGAACTCTGGGCGTTTCCAGCGGCTGTACGGTGACTGGGGAGTTGCCGGAAAGTTGCGGTTCGTCCGCGTGAACTACCAGATTCAACAGTACATTCCCCTCAACAAGCAGTTCACGATTGCCCTCAACGGCGAGGTGGGATGGGGCAAAGGCCTGAATGGACTGCCTTTCCCGCTGTTCAAAAACTATTATTCTGGTGGATTGGGCTCTGTCAGGGGCTATCAGCAAGGTTCCCTGGGTCCGCGTGACGGTGACCTGGCAATCGGCGGTCCCAAAAAGCTGACGTTGAATGCCGAATTTATTACGCCGTTCCCTGGTGCCGGCAATGACCGTACCTTGCGCCTCTACAGCTTCGTGGACGTCGGTAATGTGTTCGGCGAGCGCGAGCAATACCGACTGAATGATTTGCGGGCTTCTGTGGGTATCGGCATCAGCTGGATTTCCCCAGTCGGTCC
>CALSAU010000248.1:0-4364 GCA_943372985.1 Polaromonas sp. YR568
TACGGCCGATACCGAGGCCTATGAGTTCCAGGAGATCTACGGGCTCGAAACCACCGTCATCCCGCCGAACCGCGTCAGCCGGCGCGATGACCAGCTGGACCGCGTGTACAAGACCACCCGCGAGAAATACGAAGCCGCCATCAAGGACATCCGGGAGTGCTATGAGCGCGGCCAGCCCGTGCTGGTGGGCACCACGTCGATTGAGAACTCCGAGATCATCGATCAGTTGCTGAACAAGGAAAACCTGCCGCACCAGGTGCTCAACGCCAAGCAGCATGCGCGCGAAGCAGACATCGTCGCGCAGGCCGGTCGGCCCAAGATGATCACCATTGCCACCAACATGGCCGGCCGCGGTACTGACATCGTGCTCGGCGGCAATGTGGAGAAACTGGTTGAGGCGGTCGAGGCGGATGAATCCCTCGACGCAGCGGCCAAGCAGGCAGAGATTGCGCGCCTGCGTGCCAACTGGCAGCAAGAGCACGAACAGGTGACTGCGCTGGGCGGTCTGCGCATCATCGCGACCGAGCGGCATGAGTCCCGCCGCATCGACAACCAGCTGCGTGGCCGCTCCGGCCGGCAGGGTGACCCGGGCTCGTCGCGTTTCTACCTGAGCCTTGACGATCCGCTGATGCGCATCTTCGCCGGTGACCGCGTCAAGTCCATCATGGAACGCCTGAAGATGCCCGATGGCGAGGCCATCGAAGCCGGCATCGTGACCCGCAGCATTGAGTCCGCGCAGCGGAAGGTGGAAGCACGCAACTTCGACATCCGAAAGCAGCTGCTGGAATACGACGACGTCGCGAACGACCAGCGCAAGGTGATCTACCAGCAGCGCAACGACATCATGGACGCGACCAACCTGCAGGCCCAGATCGCCTCGTTGCGCGAAGGCTGCTTCACTGACCTTACGCGCCAGTATGTTCCCGTCGAGAGTGTGGAAGAGCAGTGGGATCTGGCCGGACTGGAGGCTGTGCTGCGCGACGAATGGCAGATCGATCTGGCCCTGCGCCAGGAGCTCGAAAGCGCCACCGCGATGACGGATGAAGACATCCTCGAGAAAGTGGTCGCAGCAGCCCATGCGGCTTTTGCCGACAAGGTGGAGAAGATTGGCGAGGAGAACTTCACCGCGTTCGAGCGCATCGTGCTGTTGCAAAGCATCGACAGCCACTGGCGTGAGCACCTGAGCGCACTGGACTACCTGCGGCAGGGCATTCATCTGCGCGGTTACGCCCAGAAGCAGCCTAAGCAGGAATACAAACGCGAGGCCTTCGAACTTTTCGGCCAGCTGCTGGACAGCGTGAAGAACGAGGTCACCAAAGTGCTGATGACAGTGAAGGTGCAGTCCGGCGAGCAGCTGGAGCAGGCCGCCGAAGAGATGGAAAGTCGCGCCGAGAACATTGCCAATGTGACCTACACCGCGCCCACGGAAACCGGTGAGGTCGAAACCACGGTGGACGAGGACACCCGGCGCACGACTCTGGCCGCATCGATGGCAGCAGCCGGTGCTGGTGGTGTGAGTGGTGGGGTTGTGCCCCGCGCCGGACGCAACGATCCCTGCCCCTGTGGTTCGGGTAAGAAGTACAAGAATTGCCACGGCCGCCTGAGCTGAGTCCGCGCCATTTGCCCAAGGGGTCGGGCTGAGGCCTGCCCCGTTTTTCTGTGGGGTTCGCCCCGATTCGTGGAGTCAAGACGATGCCTGTCAATTTGGTCGCAACGCCCGCCGCAGCCCTTTTCCCCGTGCCGGGTGTTCGGTGGGGCATCACCGAGGCGGGTATCCGCAAGGCCAACCGCAAGGACCTCGCCGTGATGCTGCTGGACGAGGGCGCCAGCGTCGGTGCCGTCTTCACACAGAACCGCTTTTGCGCGGCGCCAGTGCAGATCTGCCGCGAGCATCTCGCTAAAAACAGCGGTCAGAGTCTGGGCATCCGGGCGATGCTGATCAACACGGGCAATGCCAACGCTGGCACCGGCGACGACGGCCTGCACCGCGCCCAGTCCAGCTGCATTGCGCTGGCGCGCCTGCTGGAGCTCTCGCCCGAGCAGATCCTGCCCTTCTCGACTGGCGTGATCATGGAGCCGCTGCCGCACGACCGCATTGCCGCAGGCCTGCCAGCCGCGCTCGCCGATGCGCGCGCTGACAACTGGGCCGCTGCGGCCGAGGCCATCATGACGACCGATACCGTCGCCAAGGCCTTCTCGGCGCGCGTGAAGATCGGGGATGCCACCGTCACCGTCACCGGCATCAGCAAGGGCGCGGGCATGATTCGCCCCAACATGGCCACCATGCTGGGCTTCATGGCGACTGACGCCTGCGTGGCGCAGCCGCTCATGGCGCAACTGGCACGGGAACTGGCCGAGGGCTCATTCAACCGCGTCACAGTCGATGGCGACACCTCCACCAACGATTCATTTGTGGTTGTGGCCACCAACCAGGCAAAACACGCGCCGGTGACCTCGCTGGACAGCCCTGAGGGTCAGGCGCTGCGCATGGCCATGCTGGACATTGCCCGTCAGCTCGCCCAGGCCATTGTGCGTGACGGTGAAGGTGCAACCAAATTCATCACCGTGACGGTTGAAGGCGGCAAGACCGGTGAGGAATGCCGTCAGGTCGCCTATGCGATTGCGCATTCCCCGCTGGTCAAGACCGCGTTTTTTGCCAGCGACCCGAACCTGGGCCGCATTCTGGCCGCTGTGGGCTACGCGGGCATTGCCGACCTGGACCAGACCCGGATCGACCTGTACCTCGACGATGTGCTGGTGGCCAAAAATGGCGGGCGGCACGCGGATTACGTCGAGGCCGACGGCCAGCGCGTGATGAAGCAAAGCGAGATCACGGTGCGCGTGGTGCTGGGTCGCGGCGCGGCCACCGATACGGTCTGGACCTGCGACTTCTCGTACGACTACGTCAAGATCAATGCGGACTACCGCAGCTGAACCGTGAAAACAAACGGCGCCAGAATTTTCCCATCCACCACGCACACCATCCAGCCCCATGAATGAGCATTTTGAACGCCTCCTGAACCGGGCCGAGTCCCTCATGGCCCGGATCGAGTTGGTGCTGCCACAACCGCTGACCGCACCCGACTGGACTGCAGCGGTGGCCTGGCGCTATCGCAAGCGCAGTTCGGGCCATGGCACGCTGGAGCCAGTGAAGCATCTGGGTGCGATGCGGCTGGGCGACCTGAAGGAAATTGAAGACCAGAAGGAAAAAATCCGCCGCAACACCGAGCAGTTCGTCAATGGCAAGCCGGCCAACAACGTGCTGCTGACCGGCGCACGGGGCACGGGCAAATCGTCTTTGATCAAGGCCTGCCTGAACGAGTATTCGCCTCGCGGTCTGCGGCTGATTGAGGTGGACAAGGCCGACCTGACCGATCTGCCCGACATTGTGGATGTGGTGTCCAGCCTGCCTGAAAAATTCATCGTCTTCTGTGACGACCTGAGTTTTGAAGAGGGCGAGCCGGGCTACAAGGCGCTCAAGTCCATCCTCGATGGCTCGGTGGCTGCTGCCACGCCCAACGTGTTGATCTATGCCACCAGCAACCGGCGCCACCTGTTGCCCGAGTACATGACGGAGAACCTCACGTACACGCACAGCGAGGATGGTGAGGTGCATCCGGGCGAAGTGGTGGAAGAAAAGATTTCTCTTTCCGAGCGGTTTGGCCTGTGGGTGAGCTTTTACCCTTTCAGCCAGGAGGAATACCTGACCATCGTCGCCCAATGGCTCTCGTCGTTCGGTGTGAGCCAGGAGGCGATTGCGGTTGCGAAGCCTGCGTCCCTCGTCTGGGCTCTGGAGCGTGGCTCGCGCAGCGGCCGCGTGGCTTACCAGTTCGCCCGTGATTTTGCCGGCCGCGATGGCGCATCCACGGCGGTAGCGACCAAGGTCATCTTGCCCTATGAGCGTGGCAGTGCGTCGGCTGCCGTGCCCTCCGATCAGGCGCCAGACCACTCCACATGAGCGTGCTGGTCGCTGACGGTGAGCGGCCGCGCGAGGGCGGCGCAGACCGCAAAGTGGTCGATGTCGCTGTGGGCGTGCTAATTCGGCCCAATGGCGAATTTCTGTTGACCTCACGTCCGCCCGGCAAGGTGTACGAAGGCTACTGGGAGTTTCCGGGCGGCAAGCTGGAGTCCGGCGAAACAGTCGAGCAGGCCTTGCGACGTGAACTGCAGGAAGAGATCGGCATCACCATTGGCACGGCCCATCCCTGGAAGATCGAATTGGTCGATTACCCGCACGCGCTGGTGCGACTCAATTTCTGCAAGGTTTTCAGCTGGACCGGGGAGTTGCAGATGCATGAGGGCCAGACATTCGCGTGGGAACGCCTTCCGGTGACAGTGCAGCCCGTGCTGCCAGGCACTGTCCC
>CALSAU010000249.1:0-4362 GCA_943372985.1 Polaromonas sp. YR568
GGCAAATCTGGCATGCCGCTATTGGACACCACTTCGGCACAGCGCTTGCCAAGCCGCTACCACGTGGCAATAGCGCCATCCGTGCGCGGCTCGGTCCCGCCGCAGAGCACACCAGCCGCATTGCGCCAGATGATCTGCCCGCGGCCGAAGCCGATGCGGTTGTTGGACCAGGACACTTCGTGGCCCAGTCGCGCGAGGCTGTGGTACAGGTGCTCGGGTGTGCTGCGCTCCAGGCTCACCTTCTTGCCGCTTTCCCATTCCCAGCGCGGCGCGTCCAGCGTGGCCTGCGGGTTGAGCCCGAAGTCCACGGTGTTCATCACCACCTGCACATGGCCTTGCGGCTGCATGAAGCCGCCCATGACGCCGAAGGGGCCGACCGCTTCGCCGCCCTTGGTGAGGAAGCCCGGAATGATGGTGTGGTACGGGCGCTTGCCCGGAGCCACGCAGTTAGGGTGACCTGGCTCCACCGAGAAGTTGTTGCCCCGGTTGTGCAGCGAAATGCCGGTACCCGGCACCACCATGCCGGAGCCAAAGCCCATGTAGTTGCTCTGGATCAGCGAGACCATGTTGCCTTCGCCGTCGGCGGTGCTCAGGTACACCGTGCCGCCACGCGAGGGCTGGCCCGGCATTGGCTGCAGCGCTTCCTTGCCGATGAGGGCGCGGCGCTCGTCGGCATAGGCGTCCGACAGCATGTCGGCCACCGACATCTTCATGTACGCCGGGTCGGCGATGTAGGCCTTGCCGTCGGCATAGGCCAGCTTCATGGCCTCGATCTGGCGGTGGTAGGTGGTGAGTGTGTCGCGATCGTGGAAGTCAAAACCCTTGAGGATGTTGAGCGCCATCAGTGCCACCATGCCGTGGCCGTTGGGTGGAATCTCCCATACGTCGTAGCCACGGTAGTTCACGCTGATTGGCTGGCACCAGTCGACCTTGAAGTCGGCGAGGTCCTGTGCGGTCAGATGGCCGCCCGCCGACTGGATGAAGGCGCCGATCTTCTCGGCGAGATGGCCGCGGTAAAAGCTCTCAGCCTTGGTCTCGGCAATCGACTGCAGTGTGTCGGCGTGACCAGCCGAGCGGTACATCTCGCCGGCCTCGGGCGCGCGCTCCGGCGAGAAGGTGTCGAACCAGTGTCGGAAATAATCTTCCTTGAACTGGGTACGGAACAGCTTGGTGGCCTGCTGCCAGGCAAAGGCTACAGTGGGCGACACCGGGTAGCCGTCACGTGCCAGTTCCACCGCGCGTGCCATCGTGGTGGTGAGCGGCAGGCGCCCGAAGCGCTCGGCCAGTGCTGCCCATGCAGCAGGGGTGCCGGGCACAGTGACTGGCAGCGGGCCGTATTTGGGAATTTCGGTGAGGCCCATGGCCTGCACCTTGTCCAGCGTCAGGCTGCGGGGTGCCGGGCCGCTGGCGTTCAGGCCATGCATCTGGCCCTTGTGCCACACCAGCGCGAACACATCGCCGCCGATGCCGTTGGCATTGGGCTCCACCACCGTCAGCGCAGCGGCGGTGGCAATGGCGGCGTCAATGGCGTTGCCACCGGCTTGCAGCACCTGCAGGCCAGCCTGTGCGGCCAGCGGCTGGGAGGTCGCGACCATGCCGCGGTGGCCGTACACCACATTGCGGCGGGAGGCGTAGGGGTAGTTCAGGGAGTCGAATTGAAGCATGTTGGATGAGAGGTTATTCAGCGCTTCTTTGGCGCTTGTTCAGGTTTCTTCAGTGCTTATTTGTGCTTGGGGTCCAGCGCGTCGCGCAGGCCGTCACCCAGCAGGTTGAAAGAGAGTACCAGCAGAAAGATCGACAGACCGGGCCAGATGGCCATCCAGGGTGCATTGTCGACGTAGTTCTTGGCGGTGTTCAGCATGCTGCCCCAGCTGGGTGCGGGGGGCTGCTGGCCGAGTCCGAGAAAGGACAGACTGGCCTCGGCAATGATGGCGGCGGCAATCGCCAGCGACGCCTGCACGATCAGTGGTGGCAGCACGTTGGGCAGGATGTGCCGCAGCGCGATGCGCCAGTGCGGGTTGCCGACGGCGCGCGCCGCCTCGATGAAGTCTTCCACCTTCACCGCCAGCACCTGGGCTCGCGTGAGGCGGATGAAGACCGGTGTCGCCGACACGCCAATCGCGATCATGGCGTTGGTGAGCGAGGGGCCCAGAAAGGCGGCCAGCGCGATCGCCAGAATCAGAAAGGGCACGGCCAGCATGGAGTCGGTGAAGCGCGAGATCAGGCCATCGGTCCAGCCACCGACATAGGCGGCGAGCAGTCCGATGGGCACGCCCAGCGCCATCGAGATGCAGACGGACACCAGCCCCGCCAGCAGCGAGGCGCGAGCGCCCCACACCACACGCGAGAGCACGTCGCGGCCGATCTCGTCAGTGCCGAACCAGTACTCGGCACTCGGCGCCTTGCGCACCGCACTCCAGCTGGTGGCAATCGGGTCATAGGGTGCGATCCATGGCGCAAAAACGGCGAGGGTCACAAACAGCAGAACAATCACCAGGCCGACCATGGCGCCGCGGCGGCGCATCAGCCGTCGCAGGGCGCGGCGGGCCGGCGAGGCTTCGCGGGGCGCCACGGCAGGAATGGCAGTGGGCTTGACAGGAAGAACAGCGCTCATGCGTCAACCTCTCAGACGTGGGTTGACCACAAAGTAGGCCAGATCGGCCAGCAGGTTGAGCAGGATGTAGACGCTCGACGTGAACAGCACCACGCCCTGCACCACGGCGTAGTCGCGGTTGAAGACGGCGTCCACAATCAGTTTGCCAAAACCGGGGATGGAGAACACCTGCTCGGTGAGCACCGCGCCCGACAGCAGCGTACCGAACTCCAGCGCACCCAGCGTGATGATGGGTGTGAGCGCATTGCGCAGCCCGTGCTTGAGCACCACCACGCGCTCGTTCAGCCCCTTGGCACGCGCGGTGCGCACATAGTCGGCGTTGAGCACCTGCAGCATCGCGCTGCGGGTATGGCGCATCAGCACCGCCGCAATCGCGTTGCCCAGCACAAAGGCCGGCATGATCATCGCCGCCAGGTTGGCGCCGAGGTCTTCAAATGGGCTGGTGTACCCGGACGCAGGCAACCAGCCCAGCGATACCGAGAACACCAGAATCATCAAGATGCCCAACCAGAAGTTGGGCGTGGACAGCCCCCACAGCGCGACCACGTTGGCCACATAGTCCCACACCGTGTCCTTGCCGACAGCCGACACGATGCCGGCCGGGATGCCGATCAGCAGTGCGATCACCATGGCCATGCCGGCCAGTTGCAGAGTGACCGGCAGCTTGTCCTTGATCAGGTCCAGCACCGGCTCCTGGATACGCAGCGACTCGCCCAGATCGCCCTGGAAGACGCCCGAGATCCAGTAGAAGTAGCGCACCGGGAGCGGCTCGTCCAGGTGCATCTTCTTCTGCAGGTAGGCGATCACGTCCGGGTCCTGGTTCTCACCCGCAAGAATCACGGCCGGATCGCCGGGCAGCAGCTGTTGCAGCCCGAAGATGATGATCGTGACGAAGAACACCGTCGGAATGATCGCGGCAAGCCGCTTGAGCAGGTACTGGAACATGGGCAGGAGTGTGTTGCTGTGGTGGCTGAAGGCTCCCGAGCCTTACATTTTCAGGCCTTGCACACGGACCAGACCGTCCGGGATGGTGCGCATGCCCTTGAGCTTGACGTTGTAGGCCCAGAGCCAGTTGCGGTGGTAGAGGTAAACGATGGGCTTGACCTTGTCGGCTTCAGCGGCCAGCGTGGCAAAGGTCCTGATACGACCTGAAGTGTCCAGCTGGTTGCGCGAACGGTTCAGCAGCTCGTCCCACTGCGGGCGGCATTCTCCGTGGTAGTTCAGCGGCTGCTTGCAGCCATAGAAGCTGAACAGGTTGCCATCGGGGTCGGCGCGGCCGCTCCAGGCCAGCACGTAGGCATCGAACTGGCCCTTGTCGGCGAGACCAAGCGAGGTGGCAAATTCGGTGGACTGGATCTTCACGTCAAACCCGGCTTCCTTGGCCATGGCCTGCACCACCTGGGCCACGCGCTGGCCGTCCGAGGTGGTTGGTGTCATCAGCGTGAAGGTCGGGTTGGGCACGCCGGCTTCTTTCAGCAGCTGCTTGGCGCGTGCAATATCGCGCTTGGGGATGGGTACGTTCTTGGCGTAGAAGGCGTTGTTCGGTGGCACCCACTGGTTGCCCGGGATGGCCTCGCCGTCCATCGCGACCTGCACGATACCGGCGCGGTCCAGCGACAGCTCAAACGCCTCGCGCACGCGCGGGTCGCGGCCCAGCGGGTTCTTCTGTGCCAGATCGCTCTTCGAGGTATTGATGGTGATGCCCTGGTAGCCCAGCTCGGTGATGCGCGAGAGGCCCAGCTTCTTGT
>CALSAU010000250.1:0-4356 GCA_943372985.1 Polaromonas sp. YR568
CGGGGCTCAAGAGTGCAGACTTTTCTGTCCGCCAGCGTGCCATCGATGCCGGCCGTGCAGCCATGCTGGTAGCCTTGCCCGCACTCAGGGAACGGCTGGCCGCTGCCGCCATGCGCTGATCCACGCGGATTTCAGGGCAAAAAAAAGCCCGGTCGTGAGACCGGGCCAATTGGATCTGTGAAAGTGGCTTTCAGCGAAGATCCAAGGAGACAAGGGGTCGGAAGTGATGCAATAAATTGCAGCCCTTCCAGATCAGGCTCCTGAGCATTCCGGCGCTGGGCACCGGAAACTCAAAAAATTAACGCTTTTTGGCGGCGGTCTTCGTGGCGTTCACAGCGGTCGTGGCCACGGTGTTGAAGTTGGCTTCAGCCATGTCGGTGGCTTGCTTGACAGCTTTCTGCATGGATTCGAAAGCGTTGTTGGCAGCAGCCACGGCGCTCTTCATCACAGCCACGGCGGTCTCGGAACCGGCAGGTGCGTTCTTGGCAGCGTTGTCGACCAAGCCGACGAATTTCTTCTGGGCTTCAGCGGTCTGGCTTTCGAAGGTCTTGCCGATGTCGGCGCCAGCAGCAGAGGCGATGTCATACAGGTGACGGCTGTAGGCGGCGGTCTTCTCGGCCAGGGGCTGGACCATGCCAGCTTGCAGAGCCAGCAGTTCCTGTGCGTCTTTCACGCCCATCACGGCTTGTGCGTGGTTGGCGGTCTCAGCCAGGGCAGCCTTGGTGGCTTGCACGTTCAGTTCGACCAGTTTCTCAACGCCTTCGAAGGCTTTGTGGGTCAGACCAAACAGGGTTTCGATGTTGGCTTTGTGGGAGGCCATGATTTGTTCAGCGGTCAGCATAGTGTGTATCTCCGATAAGTTAATGAAGGTCAATTAGTTGCTTTGCGCTGAATTGCTGCACTGCAACATGATTCGAATTATAGGGATAACCCGGGTCAATGCAAGCGATTTTTGTTGCGCTGCAGCATTCTAGGTAACAAGACCTAAATCCCGGGTCGGGGCGGAGGTTCACCAGAGTGAAGGAGTCGGGATTGACACCCCTCGCAGCCGCCGGTTTGTGGGTCCCCACAGGGCTGTTTGGCTCGATTCGCTACACAATCGAACAACTTTTCCGCCCTTTCGGATGCTTCTCGGGGGCATCTTCACCCCGTTTTTCCGTCCCTGTTCCCCTGTGCAAGCCTTTTACGCCGACCACTTTGTATTGCCCCTGCCCGAGGGGCACCGCTTCCCGATGGCCAAGTACCGCCTGCTGCGCGACCGGCTGGCACAAGAGCTGCCGGCGGTGCGACTGGCGCAGGCGCCCGCTGCCAGCGATGGGGAACTCGCGCTGGCCCACGCGCCGGACTACATCAGCGCCATCGCCCACGGCACCCTGCCGGCACCGGCGCAGCGCGAGATTGGTTGTCCGTGGAGCCCCGCCATGGCCGAGCGGGCCCGGCGCTCGGTCGGCGCCACCGTGGCCGCCGCCCGTGTGGCGCTGGCGCCATCGGCTGGCGGCCGCTCGGGAAAGGGATCGTCTGGGGCCAGTGAAGGCGTGGCGGCCAATCTGGCCGGTGGCACACACCATGCCTACGCCAGCAAAGGCGGGGGGTTCTGCGTCTTCAACGATGTGGCTGTCGCAGCCCGGCTGATGCAGGCTGAGTGGGCCAGGGCGCATGGCCCGGCGCGCAAGCCGCTGCAGGTGGCGGTGATTGATCTCGACGTGCATCAGGGTAATGGAACGGCCAGCATTTTTGCGCGCGACCCGAGCGTGTTCACGCTGTCGCTGCACGGCCAGAAGAACTTTCCTTTCCGCAAGGAGGCCAGTGACCTCGACGTCGAATTGCCCGACGGCTGCACTGACGCGCCGTATCTGCAGGCGCTGGAGCATGCCCTCGACGAGCTGGACCGCCGCTTTGAACCCGGGCTGGTGTTCTTTCTCGCCGGGGCCGACCCGTTCGAGGGCGACCGCCTTGGGCGCCTCGCCCTCAGCTTTGACGGCCTGGAGGCGCGCGACCGCCGGGTGTTCGACTGGGCCTGGCAGCGACGTATTCCGCTGGCGTTTTCGATGGCTGGCGGTTATGGCGTGCAGATCGACCAGACCGTGCAGGTTCAGATGAACACCTACCGGGTGGCGCTGGAGTACTGGGCCAAATGGAATGCCCTCACTGGCAAAATGCCGGTGCATGAGTTCTGAATCCACAACGCCGCGTCCGCAACCTGAGCCACGCGGCGCTTACAAAGCCTTTCGCCCCATCAGCACCCGCTGGTCCGACAACGACGTGTACGGCCATGTGAACAACGTGGTGTACTACGGCTGGTTCGACACCGCCGTCAACGGCTTCCTGATTGAGCAGGGCGCCATCGACATTCACACCGGTGCGGTGATCGGCTTTGTGGTCGAAACCGGCTGCAACTACTTTGCACCTCTGGCTTTTCCGGAGCCGGTGGTGGCTGGCATTCGCGTGGCCCATGTGGGGCAGTCGAGCGTGCGCTACGAGGTGGGTTTGTTTCCCGCCGATGAGCGTCGGCCGTGTGCGGCCAGGGGTCATTTTGTTCATGTGTATGTGGACCGCGCCACACAGCGACCGGTGCCACTTCCTTCTGAATTGCTTCGTGTTCTGGAGACTTTGCGATGAATGCTGTCGTTTCTTCTGCCCCCGCGCCATCGGTTGACGAGGCCCGTAATTCCGTCGAGGAGGCCATCCTCAGTCGCCAGTCGATGCGTGCCTTTTTGCCCAAGCCGGTGCCGCGCGAGACGATTGCCCATCTGCTGGACCTGGCCGCTCGCGCACCGTCGGGCACCAACACCCAGCCTTGGAAAATCTACGTGCTGCAGGGCGCCAGCCGCGATGCGCTGGTAGACAAGGTGTGCGCCGCCCATGATGCGATCCGTGACAACCCGGCGCTGGCGGCCAGCTACCAGGAGCCTTACGACTACTACCCGGAGAAGTGGGTGTCGCCCTACATTGATCGCCGCCGCGAGAACGGCTGGGGCCTGTATGGCCTGTTGGGCATCACCAAGGGCGACAAGGACAAGATGCACCTGCAGCAGCAGCGCAATTTCCGCTTCTTCGATGCGCCGGTGGGGCTGATGTTCACCCTGGACCGCGTGATGGGGCGGGGTTCGCTGGTGGACTACGGCATGTTCATGCAGACGCTGATGCTGGCCGCACGCAGCCACGGCCTGCACACCTGCCCACAGGCTGCATGGAATGCGTTTTCCAACATCATCCTGCCGCATGTTGGCGCCGGCGAGAGCGAGATGCTGGTCTGCGGCATGTCGCTGGGTTATGCCGACGAGGGGGCGCTGGTCAACACATTCCGCACCCCGCGGGTGCCGGCTACCACGTTGACCACTTGGGTTGAGTAATGGCCCCCACGCTCCCCCACTTCGTGTGGGTCGCTGGACGTGCCCATGCCTTAGGCATGGGCTCTTCCTCCCGTCCAAACCTGCGCAGGCAGGTTTGGAGCCGCAGTCGTCAGCCCCGAGGGGGCCGCTCCGCCTGCGGTCTGGCGAAGCCAGTCCCGCGGCTCCTGCTTGGTAAATACCGCTCACCGGGATGACGTTCGCATGATTGGCTTGAAAGAGTGACTTTCTCTGTGGTCCAACAGCTGGGCGGGTTGTCGTATGCCACCACGCTGTTTTTGATGGCGGCGGGGTTGACGCTGATTTTTGGCGTCACCCGCATCGTCAACTTTGCCCACGGCAGCTTCTTCATGCTGGGGGCGCTGTTCACCGCGCACTGGGTGACGCACTGGTTCCCGGCCTGGGGCGAGAGCGCGCCGCTCTATCTGCTGGCGATGCTGCTGGGTGCGTGCTGTGCGGCGGTGGTTGGCGCCGTTGCCGAATTTTTTTTGCTGCGCCGCATGACGGGGGCGCCCGAGCTGTATCAGCTGGTCGCCACCTTCGGGCTCACCCTGGCCATGCACGATGCGATGCAATGGGGCTTTGGTCCGGAAGAAGTATTCGCGCCGCGCTTTCCCGGCTTGAAAGGATCAGTTCAGATCGGGGAGGAGTTCTTTCCGGTGTACCAGCTGGTGATGATTGCGCTCGGCCCGCTCGTCTGGGGCGGGCTGCACCTGCTGCTGCGGCATTCGCGCTTTGGCCAGCACCTGCGCGCCGCCACACAGGACCGCGGCATGCTGGCCGCGCTGGGTGTGAACCCCAAGCCGCTGATGCTGGGCGCGGTGGTGCTGGGCTGCGCACTGGCCGGGTTGGGTGGGGCGCTGCAGTTGCCGCGCGAGCCGGCCCATCTGCAGATGGACACCAACATCATCGTCGAGACCTTTGTGGTGGTGGTGATGGGCGGCCTCGGCAGCATCGGTGGGGCGTTTGTGGCGGCCTTACTGATTGGTCTGGTGCATGCCTTCGG
>CALSAU010000251.1:0-4342 GCA_943372985.1 Polaromonas sp. YR568
CCAGGTCAGCTGCACACCATCGCCGTCCACCGGCTCTGCTGCCAGCAGATGCATGTGCGCCCGCAGGCGGCTGCCCACAGGCACAGGCGCCGTGAAACGGACCTTGTTGAGCCCGTAATTGACCCCCATTCGAGAGCCCGAAATGTCGAACGACGATTCGAAGAAATGGGGCAGGAGAGAAAGTGTCAGAAAGCCGTGCGCAATCGTACTGCCGAACGGCCCGGCCGCCGCCTTTTGCGGATCCACATGAATCCACTGGTGGTCTTCTGTCGCATCCGCAAACAGATTCACCTGCTGCTGCGTGATGGTGATCCACGCGCTGGTGGCCACGTCCTGGCCCACACAGGCAGCCAGTGCAGAAAGGTTCTCGAAGGTTCTCATGGCGCCACTGTAGCGCCGGCCAACAACGTCAACGGGGCCACCTGTCCATTGAGCGACAAGGTGAACGCGGCCCCGCTCACTGATCCAACCAACGACAGATGCCTTGCCACTGCTCGAGGTCTTTTTCCACCCGGCTGGGCGAGACATCGAACAGCGTGAGGCCGCGAGCGGCAAGGTGAATGTAATTCTGCGTGTCGCGCACATAGCCCAGCACCGGAAGGCCCAGCCCCTCGACAAACTCGCGCAGCTTGTCGGCGGCAATCGTGCGTCCATCCACCCGCATGCCCACGATACCGACCTGCAGCTTGCCGGCGTGGCGGTGCTCGGCCAACTGGTCGAGAAAGGCACGGGTGGCAAAAATGTCGAACACGCTGGGCTGTAGCGGCACGATGATCTTGTCGGCCAGCTTGATCACGTCATTGAACCGCCAGCCGTGCAGGCCACCGGGGGTGTCGAGCACCACATGGGTCGTGCCCTTGGGCGGTTTGACGATCAGGTCGGCACTGACGTCCCAGGTCGCAATCGGCCGGGCAGCCGAAGGCCTGAGCCCCAACCAGAGGCGCGAGGACTGCTGCCTGTCAGCGTCACCCAGCATCACGGCATGGCCCCGGCTGGCGAAATAACCCGCCACATTGGTGGCCAGCGTTGACTTGCCGACGCCTCCCTTGGGATTGGCGATCACAACCACGGACATGCGATTCTCCTCTTATTGAGCCATGCTTTTACGCTATGGTAACGGCATGGACACTGTTCTCACAACCGATGACAACGGCAGAGATCCACCGGTCGATGCCGTCGCTGCCGACATCTACGTGATCGCGGCCCACCCCGCCTGGCGTGAATCGCGCGTCAACAGGCCGCTGATGGAAACGGCCAAGGGCCTTCCGCGTGCCGTGGTGCAGGACCTCTATTCCAGCTACCCCGACTACGCCATTGATGTGGCGGCTGAGCAGGTCGCGCTGGCGCGCGCCAGCCTGGTCGTGCTGCTGCACCCGATCCAGTGGTATTCCATGCCGGCGCTGCAGAAGCTGTGGCTTGACGAGGTGCTGACTTACGGTTGGGCCTACGGCGGCGGCAGTGACGCCCCCGAAGCTGGCGCGTCCTCATCGGCGGGCCGGGGCCGGGCCTTGCAGGGCAAGGACCTGTGGCTGGTCACCACCACCGGCGGGCCGGAGTCCTCCTACCATCCCGAAGGCTACAACCGCTATTTTTTTGACGCTTTTCTGCCACCCTACGAGCAGACAGCCGCGCTCTGCGGCATGCGCTTTCTTCCGCCGCTGGTGCTGCATGGCGCGCACAGCGTGGACGGGGCCACCGTGAGCGCGCATGTCGGCATGTTCCGCCAGCGCCTGCAAAGCTACCCCGACTGGCCGGAGCTGGACGATCTTGAGCAATGCGCGGCGTGCGTGGTGCCGATGAAAGACCGGCCCGGTGAAGCGAATGACAGGTTACATGAAATGAATGCAGCGAGGGTGGTCCCATGAGCACGGCCCCTGCCTGGCTGTCGAACAGCTTCATCTATCTGGCGGCGGCAGTGATTGCCGTGCCACTGGCCAAGAAACTGGGGCTGGGCTCCATCATCGGCTACCTCGGTGCCGGCATTGCCATCGGCCCCTGGGGACTGGGGCTGGTCACCAACGTGCAGGACATCCTGCATTTCGCTGAGTTCGGCGTGGTGCTCATGCTGTTTCTGGTGGGGCTGGAGCTGGAACCACAGCGCCTCTGGAACCTGCGCCGACCGATTTTCGGCTGGGGCAGCGCGCAGGTGCTGGCCTGCACCGCCCTGCTGACTGGCGTGGCCATGGCGTTCGGCGTGCGCTGGCAGATCGCGCTGGTTGCGGGGCTCGGCCTGGCACTCTCGTCCACCGCCATCGCGCTGCAGGCCATCGGCGAGCGCAACCTGATGCCGACCCGCAGCGGGCAAGCCGGGTTTTCGATCCTGCTGTTTCAGGACGTGGCGGCGATTCCGATTCTGGCGCTGCTGCCCTTGCTGGGCAGCATGGCCGGCGATGGCGATGCACTCGCACCCACCAACCGCTGGCTGGAAGGCATCAAGATCCTGGCCGTGATCGGCGGCATCATCTTGGGCGGCCGGCTGCTGCTGCGGCCGCTGCTGCGCTGGATTGCCAACAGCGGAACACCTGAAATCTTCACCGCCGCCTCCCTGCTGCTGGTCGTCGGCATTGCGGCGCTGATGCAGCTGGTGGGCTTGTCGATGGCGCTGGGCGCCTTTCTTGCCGGCGTGCTGCTGGCAGAGAGCGAATACCGGCGTGAACTGGAGACCGACATCGAGCCCTTCAAGGGCTTGCTGCTGGGCCTCTTTTTCATTGCCGTGGGCATGAGCATCGACTTCGGTGTGCTGTGGAAGTCGCCGGGCTTGATGGCCGCCATCCTGTTCGGCTTTCTGCTGCTCAAGCTGGTGGTGATCTACGGCCTCGCGGCCCTGATGAAGTTGCCGTTTCAGGAAAGACCGGTCTTCACGGTGTTGCTTGCCCAGGGTGGTGAGTTCGCGTTTGTGGTGTTCCAGGCCGCAGCAGGCGCGCAGGTGTTTTCAGCCGAGGTGGCGTCGCTGTTGATCGGGGCTGTGGCGCTCTCGATGCTGCTGAGCCCTCTGCTGCTGGTGGCCATCGACAAACTGCTGCTGCCCCGCTATGCCGGGCGTGACGGGCCTGCGCTGGAAGAGATCTCCGAACCGCAGGAGGCGCCAGTGATCATCGCCGGCTTTGGCCGCTATGGCCAGATCGTCGGGCGCATGCTGCTGGCGCAGGGCATTCAGGCCACCGTGCTGGACCACGATGCTGACATGATTGAAGCTGTGCGCGCGTTTGGCTACCGGGTGTTTTACGGCGACGCCACCAGACTCGATTTGCTGCGCACGGCGGGTGCCGCCAACGCCCGGATTCTGGTGCTCGCGGTCGATGACGTCGAGCAGTCGATGAAGATCGTCGACCTGGTGCATGAGCACTTTCCGCAACTGCAGATCGTGGCCCGCGCACGCGATGTCACGCACTGGAACCAGCTGCGCGACCGCGGCGTGATGCGTGTGGAGCGCGAGGTCTTTGAGTCGAGCCTGCGCAGCGCCCGAACGGTGCTGG
This sequence comes from Polaromonas sp. YR568, assembly GCA_943372985.1. Lineage (GTDB taxonomy): Bacteria > Pseudomonadota > Gammaproteobacteria > Burkholderiales > Burkholderiaceae_C > Polaromonas. The sequence goes on from CALSAU010000251.1 coordinate 3,477, forward strand.
AGGTGCTGGGCCAGTCACCGCACGAGGCGCGGCAGGCCGCGATGCGTTTTCGCCAGCACAACCTGGCACTGTTCGAGCAGATGTATCCCCACCGCAAGGATCGCAGCAAACTGATTGCCGTGGCGACGCAAGGGCGCTTGCAACTGGAGGAACAACTGGCGCAGGAGAGGGAGCAGGGACAGCGCCGTCCGGCCGGATGGCGTGACTGATAACGGAGCTCTAGCGCTCGCGTCACCCCAGGCCAGAATTAGTTCCTGATCTGCTCCGATTCGCGCCGTCGCTGCTCAATGGCGCGCCGCTCCACACAGACCGGGTGGTTGGTGAAAGCGGGCTTGGCGCACTGCTCCGCCATGCAGATCTGAAAGCCGATCAGGATACGGCCTTCGCACGCTTGGCGCGGTCCAGCGGCTGCGGCTGCAGGCGCGGCGGCAGGGGTCGCCGCAGTGGATGAGCGCTCGGAGGCGGCGGCGCGCTCTGGTGCACTGTCAGCAGCCTGTTTGGCCGCTGCAGCCTTGCTGGCCCGTTCCTTCTCGATGGCCGCCTTGCGCGCGGCCAATGCCGCAGCCGCTTTGGCTGCCGACGCCGGGCTCAAAGGTGCTGATGCCGCTGATGCTGCAGGCGCCACGGCAGCCGCCTGTGCTGGCTGCGGGGTGGATGGGCTCTCGTTCGATGCTGGCGAGGCGTCGGGCGACACGGCCGCTGCATCAGGCGCTGACGCCGTGGCACGTGACCCCGACGACAGCTTGAAGACAGCACCGCCCACGACCAACAGAGCCACCGCCGCCACAACCCAGACGCCGCGACGGGAAGGTGCCGCCGACGCAGGCGTGCGCGGTACGGTGGAAACGGGGGGTGCAGTCGCTTCA
>CALSAU010000252.1:0-4304 GCA_943372985.1 Polaromonas sp. YR568
TCTGCCAAAGATCGGCGCCGTCTACGCGGCCAAGGGTGTCGAGATGCGCTGCGATACCGAGTCGCTGGCGCTGCTCTCGGGCCTCGCCGGTGCCACGCTGCGTGCGGCTACCGAGCAGGACTGGTTCGAGGAATACCTCGCGCCCATCATCAGCATCAAGGTGGTGGCTGGGGTGGACGAAGCGATTGCCCACATCAACCACTACTCGAGCCACCACACCGACGCCATCCTCACCCGCGACCACATGCACGCGCAACGCTTTTTGCGCGAGGTCGATTCCGCCAGCGTGATGGTGAATGCAAGCACCCGCTTCGCAGACGGTTTCGAGTTCGGTCTGGGCGCTGAAATCGGCATCAGCACCGACAAGTTCCACGCCCGCGGCCCGGTGGGCATCGAGGGCCTGACCTCGCTCAAGTACGTGGTGCTGGGCCAGGGCGAGGTGCGGGTTTGAGCCGTCTTGCGGCTCCGGTGCCCGCTACCACACAGAGTTTGCGATGAAGGTCATCCCCCGCCCCTTGCCGTTTGTGTTGGTGTCGTCCGGCCACGGCTCGCTCATCGTCAACCGCAACGACTTCCACATGGTCGATGCCACGCGCGGCTATGGCGTCGGGCTGCAGATTTTCGAAACCTCATATTTCGACCCGCAGGAGGTCGAGCTGGTGCTGGGCCTGCTCACCGTGCGCCGGCAGACGGCTGGCGATGGTGTGGTGGCCATCGACGGCGGCGCCAACATCGGCGTGCACAGCATCGAGTGGGCGCGCCACATGCACGGCTGGGGCGAGGTGATTGCAGTCGAGGCGCAGGAGCGGGTGTTTTACGCACTGGCCGGCAACATCGCCATCAACAACTGTTTCAACGCGTCGGCGCACCACGCCGCGCTCGGCGCGCAGGCGGGCAGCATCACCATTCCGCGGCCGAACTACTTGAAGCCAGCCAGCTTTGGCTCGCTGGAGCTGCGCCAGAGCCAGCGCAACGAGTTCATTGGCCAGGCGATTGATTATTCCGAGGCCGGCGGCCAGGCCGTGAAAATGATCGCGGTCGACGACCTGAAGCTGCCCCGGCTCGACTTCCTCAAGCTCGACATCGAAGGCATGGAGCTCGAAGCACTGGCCGGTGCGATGAAGACCATCGAAGCCCACAAGCCGCTGATGCTGATTGAAACCATCAAGACCGATGCCGCAGCTGTGCGGCGCCTGCTGGAGCAGCAGGGCTACCGCCATCACCAGATCGGCATCAATCTTGTCGCCATTCATTCCAGTGACCCCTGCAATGCGCTCATCAAAATCACGTGAGCCGGTGGCGGGCCTCTGGCCGGCCGCTGCAGCGACACCTCTACTCTTTTCTTTCCCCCGGTTTTCTTACTTCCGGTTTTCTTGTTAGGACGCCATGGTTCCGCACCTCATCACCGCCCTGAACGGCCCCATCAACGAACTGGAGCAGCGCGTCCTGGACTCCACCCCCGCCATCGAACGCTGGTTCCGGCTGGAATGGATGGAGCACACGCCGCCGTTTTATTGCTCGGTCGACATCCGCAATGCCGGCTTCAAGCTGGCGCCCGTCGACACCAACCTCTACCCCGGCGGCTGGAACAACCTCACGCCCGAGATGCTGCCGCTGGCGGTGCAGGCGGCGATGGCCGCCATCGAGAAGATCTGCCCCGAGGCGCGCAACCTGCTGGTGGTGCCCGAGAGCCACACGCGCAACACCTTTTACCTGTCGAACCTGCTGCAGCTGCGCCGCATCTTCCATCAGGCGGGCCTGAATGTGCGCTTCGGCTCGCTCAGCAGCGAGATCAAGCAACCCACCGCCGTGAACCTGCCCACTGGCGAGAGCATCACGCTGGAACCGCTGATCCGCACCGACCGGCGCTTGGGCCTCAAGGACTTCGACCCCTGCACCATCCTGCTGAACAACGACCTGTCGGCTGGTGTGCCCGGCATTCTGGAAGACCTGCACGAGCAGTACCTGCTGCCGCCGCTACATGCCGGCTGGTCGGTGCGCCGCAAGTCGCGCCACTTCAAGGCCTATGAGGAAGTCTCCAAGCGCTTTGGCAAATTGCTGGGCGTGGACCCGTGGCTCATCAACCCGATGTTCGCGCAGTGCGGCGAAGTCAACTTTGCCGAAGAAACCGGCATGGATTGCCTGACCACCAACGTCGATGCGCTGCTGACCAAGATCAAGCGCAAGTACAAGGAATACGGCATCAACGAAAAGCCGTTCGTCGTCGTCAAGGCCGACAACGGCACCTACGGCATGGGCATCATGACGGTGCGCGACGTGAAGGACCTGGAGCAGCTCAACCGCAAGACCAAGAACAAGATGAGCACGACCAAGGATGGTCAGGCGCTGTCCGAGGTCATCATCCAGGAAGGCGTGCTGACCAACGAGCGCGTCAACGAGGCCGTGGCCGAGCCGGTGGTCTACATGATGGACCGCTATGTGGTCGGCGGTTTTTACCGCGTCCATGCCGAGCGCGGCGTCGATGAAAACCTCAACGCGCCGGGTGCCAGCTTTGTGCCATTGGCTTTTGCTGATAGCGGGCGCTTACCTCAGCCAGGCGAAAAACCTGGCTCCAGCAGCCCTAACCGCTTCTATATGTATGGCGTGATCGCCCGCCTGGCCATGCTGTCGGCCAGCTACGAACTGGAGGCCACGGACCCCGAGGCCGAAGTCTACGATTGAACACCCCTATCGTTCTCACTCCGCTTCGCTTCGTGTAGTGCCTTTTCCCCTTGCAGGGGACGCTGCGAGGCATCCGGCAAAGCCGGACTGCCCGCAGCCGCTTGGGAAGCCGGGCTGACCATCAAAACCGGGGGGATACAGCCCCTCGGCCTCTGCTGCGCACAAGTTGCTGCGCTGCAACAATCGCCAGATTTGTGCACTTTAGGGGTGCCTGCCCGCTTGCATGCGCCGTCTGAGGGCGCAAAATAGCGGTCCCAAAGGCAACCATTCCTGGTTCCGCCCGGGGTGTCTGGTTCGGCCCGATGCCCGTGGCACTGGTACCGGGAAGTTTCTGTGTCAAACCAAAAATCATCTCTTGCGGCGCTCACCCTGGGCGCCATCGGTGTCGTTTACGGCGACATCGGCACCAGTGTCCTGTATGCCGTCAAGGAAGTTTTCGGCTCCGGGCACGTCCCGTTCACCCCCGACAACATCTACGGCATCCTGTCCATCTTCTTCTGGACGCTGACCGTCATCGTCTCGATCAAGTACGTGGCGCTGGTGCTGCGGGCCGATAACAACGGCGAGGGCGGTTTGATCGCCATGCTGGCGCTGGCGTCCACCGCGGTCAAGGACAAGCCCCGCCTGCGGCGCATCCTGCTGATCATCGGTATCTTCGGCACCTCGCTCTTTTATGGCGATGGCGTCATCACCCCGGCCATCTCGGTGCTGTCGGCGGTCGAGGGTCTGGAGATTGTGTCTCCCACCTTCAAGCAGGGCGTGATTCCCATCACGCTGGTTATCCTGTTCTGCCTGTTCGCGGTGCAGAAGAAAGGCACCGCCGGCATCGGCAAGTTTTTCGGACCGATCACGCTGGTCTGGTTTTTGGTGCTGGCCTTGCTGGGCGTCTCGCAGATCATTCACCACCCCGAAATCCTCGCGGCTGTGAGCCCCCACTACGCGGTGATGTTCATGTGGGCCAACCCCGGCACCACCTTCATCATTCTGGGCGCCATCGTGCTGTGCGTGACCGGCGCCGAAGCGCTGTACGCCGACCTCGGGCACTTCGGCAAGAAGCCCATTCGCGTCGCGTGGTTCGCCGTGGTCATGCCCTCGCTGGTGCTGAACTACTTTGGCCAGGGCGCGCTGCTGCTTGGCAACCCCGAGGCCGTGAAGAACCCCTTCTATCTGATGGCACCCGACTGGGCCCTGCTGCCGCTGGTCGGCCTCGCCACAGCCGCCACGGTGATCGCATCGCAGGCGCTGATCACCGGCGCCTTCAGTGTCACCAAGCAGGCCATCCAGATGGGCTATCTGCCCCGGCTGAATATCCAGCACACCAGCGTGCGCGACACCGGGCAGATCTACATGCCTTTCGTCAACTGGGGCCTGTTCATCACCATCGTGCTGGCGGTCGTGCTGTTCCGCTCGTCCAGCAACCTGGCGGCGGCCTACGGCATCGCCGTGTGCGCCGACATGCTGATCACCACGATCCTCACCTTCTTCGTGATCCGCTACGGCTGGAAGTACCCGCTCAGCCTCTGCATCGCCGCCACCGGCGTGTTCTTCGTGGTCGACTTCGCGTTCTTCGCCTCCAACATGATGAAGCTGTTCGCGGGTGGCTGGTTCCCGCTGGTGATTGG
>CALSAU010000253.1:0-4299 GCA_943372985.1 Polaromonas sp. YR568
ACCGTCGGGTACTCTGAAGCCGAATTGCGGGCCATGGACACGCGCGAGCTGACCCATCCCGACGACCGCAGCCGCTACACCGCGCTGCGCGAGCGCCTGCTGCGCGGCGAGCTGGAGTCGTTCACCGAGGAAAAGCGTTACCTGAAGAAAGGCGGAGATACGGTGTGGGTTCGCTCCACGGTGTCAATGGTGCGCGGCGCCGATGGCACGCCGTCACGGGTGATTGCAGTGACCGAGGACATCACCAAGCGCCGCGAAACAGAAGACCGGCTGCGCCAGAGCGAGGCGCTGCTCGCCATTGCCGGCCGCACCGCACACCTGGGCGGCTGGTCGCTTGATCTGAAGACACGCCAGCTGTTGTGGTCAGACGAAGTGTGCGCGCTGCATGGGGTGCCGTTCGGCAGTCGCCCCTATCTGGATGACGCACTGGCCTGTTTCGCGCCGCCCTGGCAGGCGCACATGCAGGCCGCCTTCAACCGCTGCATCACTCTGGGTCTGCCGATTGACGAAGAGCTGGAAATCATCACCACCGCAGGCAAGCGGCTGTGGGTGCGCGTGGTGGCCCAGGCCTTGCGCAATGACGACGGCCACATCAGCCGCGTGCAGGGCGCCTATCAGGACATCACCGAGCGCAAGCTGGCACAGCAGAACATTCTGTTGCTCAATGCCAGCCTGGAAGACCGGGTGCGCAGGCGCACCGCCGAGCTGGAGGCGGCCAACGCCGAACTGGAGGCCTTTTCCTATTCGGTCTCACATGACCTGCGTTCGCCGCTGAACACGATTGACGGCTTCAGTCAATTGCTGGAGCGCGCTGCCGGCGAGCAGCTGGACGACAAGTCGCGCCACTACCTCACCCGCATCAAGGCTGGCGCGCAGCAGATGGGTTCGCTGATTGAAGGCCTGCTGTTGCTGGCCAAGGTATCGCGTGACCGTCTGCGGTTTGAAGCCGTGGATGTGTCGGCATTGGCCGAACTGGCCATTCGCGATTGCCGGGAGCGCGAGCCCGGCCGGCAGGTCGAGGTTCATATCCAGCCGGGCTTGGTGGCCCATGGCGATCCCTTGCTGCTGTCGGTTGTGATGCAGAACCTGGTTGGCAACGCATGGAAGTTCACGGCCCGCCAGCCACACGCACGCATAGACGTGGGCAGTGCGCAGGGCGCCGATGGCCAGACCGTGTACCACGTCAAGGACAACGGCGCTGGTTTCGACATGGTCTACGCCGACAAGCTGTTCGGCACATTTCAGCGGCTGCATTCACCTGCGGATTTTTCTGGTACCGGTGTCGGGCTGGCCACCGTTCACCGCATCGTGGCCCGGCATGGCGGAAGGGTATGGGCGGATGCCACCACGGGTGGCGGCGCGCAGTTCTATTTCACACTGGCCACGGTACCAGCGGTGGATTGAGAGGTCTGCGGGAGGGGCTTGGAGCGATGGAGCGGCTAGAGAACGGGTTTGGAGCGGGTGAAGGGAATCGAACCCTCGTATGAAGCTTGGGAAGCTGCCGTTCTGCCATTGAACTACACCCGCACAGCATGGATTCTATCCCGCAGGTTGTGGCTGTCCGCCGGTTGATCCCGCCGGTGGGGTGTGCGTGCAGAGCAGCCGCTGGTCGGTATCGCTTTCATGTGTATCCATCGGTTACTATCGTTTGACTCCTGTTTCGGGCCCATGGCGGCGAGTGCGGGAGCAAGCGTTTGTGATGTCCACCCACTGCCTTGAACCGCTTTGAACGACACCCGTTTATTCAGCCCGAGCGAGTACACCGCCACCTTGCTCCTTCATATCCGCAGGCATGCGGCGCGTGTGCAGGACTGCAGGGCGTTGGACATGGGAACCGGCAGCGGCGTGGTGATGGCCGCGCTGCTGGCCCTGGGCGCGCGAAGCGCTGTCGGCGTGGACCTCGAAGCGCTGGCCGTCCAGTCGGCGCAGAACCTGTTGGAACAGGAGGGCACCCTTGGCAAAGCCAGCGTGGTGCAGGGCGACATGTGGTCGGCGTGTGGTGATGCCCGTTTTGACCTCATTGCCACCAACCTGCCGCAATTTGCGGCCGAACAAGTCGCTGGCGATGGGCGTCTGGCCAGCTGGAGCGCTGGCGGCACCGACGGCCGCCGCAGTGTGGACCGCTTTCTCAAGGGCCTGGGCCGCCACCTCGCGCCCGGCGGGCTGGTGATGATGACGCATAACGTGTTTCTTGATTTCCAGAAGACACAGGCGCTCGTCGATGCGATGGGTCTTGAAGCCCGTGTAGCCCATCGCGCGTCGGCGCCTTTGCCGCCGCACAAGCTCGCCAGCATGAGCCCGGAGGTGCTCGCGCGCTTCAGGGGTGAGGGCATTCATCAGGTGGGTGATTACTGGTTTGTCGATTTCGACATCGTCGAAATCAGCTGGAAGCGAGAGGCGGCCTGATGCACACTCGTCACTTCCATGAGCAATGCGCGGCTGCGAGTAGCTTGCAGCGCACGCTCGCACGCTGGCCTGAGCAAGTGAATAACTGGGCCGCCCAATGGTTGCGCCGTGCGGCTGTTGCCAGCTTGTCACTGCTGTGCGCTGCGGCGGCGGCGCAGGGCATCGCACCACAGAAACCCGCGAACTGCAGCGAGGCGGGCGATGCCTTGTCGCGCATCATCTGCAGCAAGACGCTGCGCGTAGGGGTGCGCACCGGCTACCCGCCGTTTGCCTTCGAGGAGGCCGGCGCCCTGAAGGGCTTCGAGATCGATTTGGCGCGCCAGCTGGCCAACTCGCTGGGCGTGACGCCTGCGTTTGTGGTGGTCACACCGGCCAACCGGCTGGCCTTGCTCGGTGAAGGGCGCATCGACCTGGTGGTGGCCACGATGGGGCACACCCTGCAGCGCGACCAGCAGGCCCTGTTTGTACGGCCGCACTACTACCAGTCGCAGACGATTGTGCTGGGGCGCAAGGAGCTGGCCGTTGGCGGGCTGGTCAAGCTGCGCGGCAACACCGTCTGCGTGACGGTGGGCAACAGCACCAACGCTGAGCTGTCGGTTAATGGCGCACGGCTGATGCTGTTCGACAACCCGGCGCGGCTGGTGGACGAGCTGCGGCTCGGCGGTTGCTCGCTGGTGGCGCAGGACAACAGTTTTTTCGCCTCCTACCTGCAGCAGCCCGAGTTCGCCGCCGCCTACGACACCAAGTTCGGCTTCGCACCCTTGCCCTGGGGCGTGGCCGTGGCGCGTGATGGCGGTGCACGGCTGGCGGATGTGCTCGGCCTGTCGATGCAGCGCCTGCACAGCACTGGCGAGCTGCAGTCCACAGCGCAGCGCTACGGGGTGGACTCTCCGTTTCTGGCGCAGCAGCGGCAGCTGTGGAGTGACGGCCGCTGTGCGCAGATCACCGCGCTGAGCGACCCGGCCTGCGTCATGGCGCCGCTCGACAACCAGCTGGAGCCCACGCCGTTTGCCCCGCAGGTGGACCAGCTGGAAAAGTTCATCCAGCAGGTCACGGGCAGCAAGGCCACATTGGCCATGTTCAAGACCTGGGTGGCGATGGACCTGCTGGTCGAGGGCATCGGGTTTTCTGTTCTGCTGGTGGCCGGCGCGGTGCTGGCCACTTGGGCGTTTGCGCTGGCCTTTGGTGCGGGCCTGACCTCTGACAAGCCGTGGCTGCGCTGGTCCATGCGCGGCCTGCTGTGGCCTTTACAGTCCACGCCGCTCATCCTGTTGATGATTCTGGCCGGTGTGGTGGTCAGCGCCATCGGCGCCAATTCGGCATTCGTCGCGCTGGCGGCTGCCGTACTGGTACTCGGCTTGTTCAATGGCAGCAATGCCGGGCAGGCGGTGGCCGAGGCGATGCTGACGCTGCGCGAGGAGCGCGCGCCCGCGCATCCCGCGCTCAGCGCCGCGGTGTACCGGGCCAGGGCACAGGTGGTGGCATTCGTCGTGAACGCCACCCGGGGCAGCCCGGCCGCCTCGGTGATGGGCGTGCCCGAGTTGCTGTCGGCCCTGACTGATGTGGCCTCGTTCTCCAGTGAACGTATCACCACCTACACCTTGCTGCTCATCTTTTACATGGTGCTGGTGGCCGTCGTACACCGGCTGGCGAACCTCTGGCAGTCGCGCCTGGCGCTCAGCGGGGGTGCCTATGCTTGAGCTGCTGCCCCGGTTTCTGCCGGATTTCTTCTCGGGTCTGGTGGTGAACTTCCAGATCGCGGTGTGCGCGCTGCTCGGCGGCTTGCTGCTGGGTGCGCCGCTGGCGTTCTTGCGCTTCCTCAACAACTTCGCCTCGGCCCCGGCGGCCTGGCTGGTGGCTTTGCTGCGGACCATTCCCACCTTTGTGGTGATG
>CALSAU010000254.1:0-4290 GCA_943372985.1 Polaromonas sp. YR568
CCAAGCTGGTGGGTTTTTCGCTGTCGCCAGCCGATGTGACCAACGCCATCCGCGCCCAGAACGCGCAAATCTCCTCTGGAACGATTGGCGATCTGCCCAACGTGCCCGGGCAGAGCATCAGCGCAACCGTGGTCGTCAACGGTCAGCTGTCTGGCGTGGAGCAGTTCGGGAATGTGGTGCTCAAGGCCAACACCAACGGCTCCACCGTGCGTCTCAAGGATGTGGCCCGCATCGAACTGGGCGGGCAGACTTATGCGACGTCCGCGCGCCTGAATGGCCAACCCTCCACCGGCATCGGTGTGCAGCTCACGCCGAGCGGCAACGCACTGGCTGCAGCGAAAGCCGTGCGCACCAAGATGGAGGAGCTCAAGCGCTACTTCCCGGAAGGCGTGAGTTACACCATTCCCTACGACAGCTCCGGCTTTGTGAGCCTGTCGATCCGCCAGGTCGCCGAAACGCTGGTGGAAGCCGTGGTGCTGGTGTTCCTGGTGATGTTCCTGTTCCTGCAGAACTTCCGCTACACCATCATCCCGACCATCGTCGTGCCGATTGCCCTGCTGGGCACTTTTGCGACCTTGCTGGCGCTCGGGTTCTCGATCAACGTGCTCACCATGTTCGGCATGGTGCTGGTCATCGGCATCGTGGTGGACGATGCGATTGTGGTGGTGGAAAACGTCGAGCGCATCATGAGCGAGGAGGGCTTGCCGCCGCTGGAAGCCACCCGCAAGGCAATGAGCCAGATTTCTGGCGCCATCATCGGCGTGACGGTGGTGCTGATCTCGGTGTTTGTGCCGCTGGCGTTTTTCTCGGGCTCGGTCGGCAACATCTACCGCCAGTTTGCAGCAGTGATGGTGGCGGCGATTGGTTTTTCTGCCTTTCTCGCCCTTTCACTCACGCCGGCCCTGTGCGCGACCTTGCTCAAGCCGGTCGAGGCTGGCCACCACCACGAAAAGAAAGGCTTTTTCGGCTGGTTCAATCGCCACTTTTCCAGCACTGCCAAAAGCTATGAAGGCCTGGTGGCGCGCATGCTTCAGCGTGCCAAACGCTACCTGCTCATTTACGGCGTGATCATCGGCGTGGTGGCGTTGGTCTACACGCGACTGCCCACGTCCTTCCTGCCCGCTGAGGATCAGGGCAACCTGCTGGTCAACATCCAGTTGCCGCCGGGTGCCACGCAGGAGCGCACGCGTGCCGTCATCCAGCAGGTCGAGGGCTTCATCCTCAAGCAGCCTGAGGTGCAGAGCATGGTCGGCGTGCTGGGCTTCAGCTTTTCCGGCCAGGGGCAGAACGCCGCGCTGGCTTTTGTGACGCTGAAGGACTGGTCCACGCGCACCGAGCCCTCGCAGGCGGCCGACGCGGTGGCCGGGCGCGCCTTCGGGGCGCTGTCGGGTATACGCGATGCCTTCATCTTTCCGCTCAGTCCGCCACCCATCCGTGAACTGGGGTCGTCCAGCGGCTTCAACTTCCGCCTGCAGGACCGCGCCGGTGCAGGGCGTGAGGCGCTGCTGGCGGCACGTAACCAGCTGCTCGGCATGGCCTCGAAGAGCCCGGTGCTGGCCCAGGTGCGACCGGACGGACTGGAAGACGCGCCCCAGTTGCAGATCGACATCGACCGAGACAAGGCCAATGCGCTGGGGGTGAGCTTTGAGTCGATCAACTCGGTGATCTCGGTCGCGCTGGGGTCGAGCTACGTCAATGACTTCCCCAACCAGGGCCGACTGCAGCGCGTGGTGGTGCAGGCCGATGCGCCGGCCCGCATGCAACCCGAAGACCTGCTCCGGCTCAATGCCACCAACAACCAGGGGCAGCAGGTTCCGCTGTCCGCGTTTGCCTCGACCCGCTGGGTCAAGGGGGCCATGCAGGCGATTCGCTACAACGGCTACCCGGCGGCCCGCATCAGCGGCAGTGCGGCACCCGGTTACAGCACTGGTGCCGCTATCGCCGAGATGGAAAAGCTGGCCACGCAGTTACCGCAAGGCTTCGGTTATGAGTGGACTGGCCTCTCGCGCGAGGAAAAGCTGGCAGGCTCGCAGGCCTTCATCCTCTATGGTTTCGCCATCCTCGCGGTGTTTCTGTGCCTGGCGGCGTTGTATGAAAGCTGGTCCATTCCGCTGGCAGTGATTCTGGTGGTGCCGCTGGGCGTGCTGGGTGTGGTGGTAGCGACCTTGCTGCGGGGGTATGCGAACGATGTGTACTTCCAGGTGGGTCTGATCACCATCATCGGGCTGTCAGCGAAGAACGCGATTCTGATCATCGAGTTTGCCAAAGACCTGCAGGCTACCGGCAAGAGCGTGGTCGAGTCGGCACTGGCGGCGGCGCACCTGCGCTTTCGGCCCATCATCATGACCTCGCTGGCCTTCATGCTGGGTGTGCTGCCACTGGCGCTGGCCTCCGGTGCGGGTTCTGCCAGCCAGCGGGCCATCGGCACCGGCGTGATCGGCGGCATGATCACCGGCACCGTTCTGGCCGTGATTTTTGTGCCGATTTTCTTTGTGGTGGTGCGTGGCGTGTTCAAGGGCAGCGAGCGGCAGCGCGAGCGCTTTGCCGCCCATGCGCATGCGGTGGGTCTTGAGGATCAGCCTCCTGCACCTCAGACGGAGGGCAAGTCTCATGGTTAACCGATTGATGCAAACAGCGCGGCCCTGCGCAGTGGCGCTGGCCTTGGGCGGCGGCCTGTTGCTGGCTGGTTGCTCGATGATTCCTACGTATCAGCGGCCTGCGGCTCCGGTTGCTGCGGAGTTCCCCACGGTGGCTGTTCCCGGGGCTGCGGCGAGACCGACATCCACCGTGCCTGCAGCCGAGATGGAGTGGCAGACGTTCTTCAGCGATCCGCAACTGCGCAAGCTGATTGACGCGGCCCTGAACAACAACCGCGACCTGCGGATTGCGGTACTCAACATCGAGCAGGCGAGGGCGCAGTACGGCATCCGCCGTGCCGACCAGTTCCCGACGGTCAATGCAGCCCTGACCGGCTCGCGCCAACCGAATACCGCGAACGGTGGCACCAGCATCACCAGCGTCTACACGGCAGGTCTGGCTGTCACCTCCTACGAGCTGGATTTCTTTGGCCGTGTGTCCAGCCTGAAAGAAGCGGCACTGGCCCAGTACCTGGCCACCGAAGAAGGCCGTAAGACGACTCAGATCAGCCTGATCGCCTCGGTCGCCAACACCTACCTCGGCCTGCTGGCCGATGAGGAACTGCTGGCCACGACGCGGCAGGCCCTGTCAACGCGCGAAGAGTCGTTCAAGCTCAGCAAGCTGCGGTTCGACAACGGCGTGACATCCGAGCTGGATCTGCGCCAGGCTGAGTCATTGCTCGAAGCGGCCCGCGTCTCGCTGGCCCAGCAGCTGCGCCAGCGCGCCCTGAACCAGAGCGCCTTGCAGTTGCTGGTCGGGCAGCCGCTCACCGGTGATCTGGCTGTCGTGCCGGCGCCAGGCAAGGGCCTGGCTGATGTGCCGATGATGGTCGATGTGCCTGCAGGCCTGCCGTCGGACCTGCTGACGCGCCGGCCGGATATCCGCCAGGCCGAGCAGCAATTGCTGGCGGCCAACGCCAACATCGGTGCGGCGCGTGCCGCGTTCTTCCCGAGAATTTCGCTGACAGCCACCGCAGGCAGTGCCAGCTCGCACCTTTCGGGGTTGTTCAAGGCAGGTTCCTACGGCTGGACGCTGGCACCGCAGTTGCTGCTGCCGATTTTTGACGCAGGTCGTAACCAGGCTGGCCTCGCTTCTGCCAATGCAGGCCGCGACATTGCGATTGCCCAGTATGAAAAATCCATCCAGACCGCCTTCAAGGAGGTGTCGGATGCGCTGGCCGGCCGTGCGACGCTGGATGAGCAGTTGCGGGCCCAGCAGGCCCAGGCTGCGGCCGAGACGACGCGCTTCAAGCTGGCCGACCTTCGGTATCAGAACGGCATTGCCAGTTCGCTTGATCAGCTGGACGCGCAGCGCTCGCTGTTCGCTGCGCAACAGGCCGTGGTGCAAACCAGGCTGGCGCAGTTGCAGAGCCAGGTGACCTTGTACAAAGTGTTGGGTGGCGGCTGGAAAGAGCCACCTGAGCCGCCCCTGAATCTGCGTGCGGAGACGCAGCTCAGCCGCTGATTTACCGGCCAAAAGTGAGGAGTGCCCGGTCTAAATGCGCAGCGACTGAACCGGAACCTCAAGCCGCAGCCAGCGGGCGGCAGCGGCCTGCAGGCGCTCTGGGTCGCCGGTGGTGATCAGCTGCACCTCACCCTGCGGAGGGGATGAAACGTCGGCCGCGCCCTGCACAAGGTGCTCTGCCTGACGCTG
>CALSAU010000255.1:0-4285 GCA_943372985.1 Polaromonas sp. YR568
ATTCCCGGCCATTGGCATGTGGCTGCCGAGTGTGCTGTACAAATAACAGGTAGCACACGGGCCTGGCCCACTACCCCAAGGGCGCTTCGGCGCCCTTTTTTCTTGCCAAAACACGGGGGGCGGATAGAATTGACGTTTACGTAAACGTAAAGACTGGTATCCACCAGTATCCCGTTTGAATGGCGGCAACCGCATACCGTGGGCGACACGCGCCCAGCCGAGCGCGGTCAGCCTGCCTGCCGCCCGCACCAGTGACCCGGAGACACCATGACCGACCTGTCCGCAGAGTACCAAGCCCTCGCCAACTACCGGCCCAAGCACAAGGTGCGCTTTGTCACCGCCGCCAGCCTGTTTGACGGCCACGATGCCGCCATCAACATCATGCGGCGCATCCTGCAGGGCATGGGCGCCGAGGTCATTCACCTCGGCCACAACCGCAGCGTGGACGAAGTGGTCACCGCCGCATTGCAGGAAGACGTACAGGGCATTGCCATCAGCTCCTACCAGGGCGGGCATGTGGAGTATTTCAAGTACATGGTCGACCTGCTCAAGGCCCGTGGCGGCGAACACATTCAGGTGTTTGGCGGCGGCGGCGGCGTGATCGTGCCACCGGAAATCCGCGAGCTGCATGCCTATGGCGTCACGCGCATCTACAGCCCTGAAGACGGCCAGAAAATGGGTCTGGCCGGGATGATCGGCGAGATGGTGATGCGCTGCGACAAGGACCTCACCGGCTACGCGCCCAAAAGCATCAACGCGATTGAAGGCCACAGCGAGGCGGCGTGGCGCGCGCTGGCACAGTTCATCAGCGCGCTTGAGAACGGAAAAGCGGACGCCAAAACCGTGGAGGCCCTGCGCGCTGCCGCCGCCAGCCACAAGACACCGGTACTGGGAATCACCGGCACGGGGGGTGCGGGCAAGTCATCGCTCACCGATGAACTCATTCGCCGCCTGCGGCTGGACCAGAACGACCAGTTGCGTATCGCGGTGATCAGCATTGATCCTTCGCGCCGGAAAAGCGGCGGTGCGCTGCTGGGCGACCGCATCCGAATGAATGCCATCAGCCCTTGGGCAGGGACCTCCGCGCCAGACACGGGGGCTCGCGTCTTCATGCGCAGCTTGGCCACACGCGACTTCGGCAGCGAAATTTCGGCGGCACTTCCCGACGTGATCGCCGCCTGCAAAGTCGCTGGTTTTGATCTCATCGTCGTCGAGACTTCCGGCATCGGCCAGGGCGATGCCGCCATCGTCCCGCATGTCGATGTGCCGCTGTATGTGATGACGCCGGAGTTCGGCGCCGCCAGCCAGCTCGAGAAAATCGACATGCTGGACTTCGCCGAGTTCATCGCAATCAACAAGTTCGACCGCAAGGGCTCGCTCGACGCGCTGCGCGATGTCTCCAAACAGGTGCAGCGCAACAAGGAGGCCTGGACCACCCCCGCCGACCAGATGCCGGTGTTCGGCACCATGGCCGCGCGCTTCAACGACGACGGCGTGACGGCGCTGTATCAGGCGCTCAAGCCACGACTGGCGGCCCTGGGCCTGAAGCTGTCAGATGGCGTGCTTCCGGCCGTAGCGGTGCGCCACAGTACCAACCAGACCCCGGTGGTGCCGCCCGCCCGTAGCCGCTACCTGGCAGAGATCGCCGACACCGTACGGGCCTACAAGAAGCGGGCCCGTGCGCAGGCACAGCTGGCCCGCGAGATCCAGCAGCTGCAGGCCTCAGCCGCCATGCTGAAGATCGGCAAGCCCCAGCGCGCACCCGCCGCCGAAGCAGTGCTCGACCTGGCAGGCCAGCGCAAGGCCCTGCTCGATGCCGACGCACGCAAGCTGCTGGGCCAGTGGCCTGAAATGCAGCAGGCTTACAGCGGCGAAGAGTACGTGGTGAAAATCCGCGACAAGGAAATCCGCACCGCACTGGTCACCAAGTCGCTGTCGGGCACACCGATCCGTAAGGTCAGCCTGCCGACTTATGAAGACCACGGCGAAATCCTCAAGTGGCTGATGCTGGACAACGTGCCCGGCAGCTACCCCTACACCGCCGGCACCTTCGCCTTCAAGCGCGAGGGCGAAGACCCGACCCGCATGTTCGCCGGCGAAGGCGACCCCTTCCGCACCAACCGCCGCTTCAAGCTGCTCAGCGAGGGCATGGCTGCCAAGCGCCTGTCCACCGCCTTCGACTCGGTCACGCTTTACGGCAACGACCCGGCCGTGCGGCCTGACATCTACGGCAAGGTGGGCAACAGCGGCGTGAGCATTGCCACGCTGGACGACATGAAGGTGCTGTACGACGGCTTTGACCTGTGCAATCCGAGTACCTCGGTGTCCATGACCATCAATGGCCCGGCGCCCAGCATCCTGGCGATGTTCATGAACACTGCCATCGACCAGAACCTGGAAAAGTTCAAGACTGACAACGGCCGCGAACCCACCGATACCGAAGCCGCCAAGATCCGCGAATGGGTACTGGCCAATGTGCGCGGCACCGTGCAGGCTGACATCCTCAAGGAAGACCAGGGCCAGAACACCTGCATCTTCTCGACCGAGTTCAGCCTGAAGGTGATGGGCGACATCGCACAATACTTTGTGCACCACAACGTGCGCAATTTCTACAGCGTGTCGATCAGCGGCTATCACATCGCCGAGGCGGGCGCGAACCCGATCAGCCAGCTGGCCTTCACGCTCAGCAACGGCTTCACGTTTGTCGAGGCCTACCTGGCGCGCGGCATGCACATCGACGATTTCGCACCCAACCTGAGCTTCTTCTTCAGCAACGGCATGGACCCGGAGTACACCGTGATGGGTCGCGTGGCGCGCCGCATCTGGGCCGTGGCGATGAAGGAAAAGTATGGCGCCAACGAACGCAGCCAGAAGCTCAAGTACCACATCCAGACCAGCGGACGCAGCCTGCACGCGCAGGAAATCCAGTTCAACGACATCCGTACCACGCTGCAGGCGCTGATCGCGATTTACGACAACTGCAACAGCCTGCACACCAACGCATTTGACGAAGCCATCACCACGCCCACCGAAGAATCGGTGCGCCGTGCGATGGCGATTCAGCTCATCATCAACCGCGAATGGGGCCTGGCCAAGAACGAGAACCCCTCACAGGGCGCCTTCATCATTGAAGAGCTGACCGAGCTGCTGGAAGAAGCGGTGCTCAGCGAATTCGAGCGCATCGCCGAGCGCGGTGGCGTGCTGGGCGCGATGGAGACAGGCTATCAGCGCGGGCGCATCCAGGACGAGTCGATGCACTACGAGATGCTCAAGCACACCGGCGAGCTGCCCATCATCGGTGTCAACACCTTCCGCAACCCGCATGGCGACGCGGTACAGGACAAGCTGGAGCTGGCACGCTCCACCGAAGAGGAAAAGCAGAGCCAGCTACAACGCCTGGCCGATTTCCACGCCCGCCATGCCAGTGACTCACCCGCCATGCTCAAACGCCTGCAGCAGGCCGTGATCGAAAACCACAATGTGTTCGAGGTGCTGATGGACGCGGTCCGCGTCTGCTCGCTCGGCCAGATCACGACGGCGCTATTTGAGGTCGGGGGCCAGTACCGGCGGAACATGTAAGGGTGCCGTTGCTGGTTAGTACCGCATCGGGGCTTTTCCAACTGACATCGCCCACTGGCAGGCCCGCTCTGGATCTGCCCGTCGTTCACCATCGTGGCGCATGCGCTGCGGTAATAACCTTCACACGATTTGGCATTGGTCATGCGGACCAGTGAACGCTACATTCCCGAACTGATGGTGACCGGTGGAGTCGGCACAAGCCCAAAGGGGCGGCTGCAACGACCACAACAACAATTCATGCTCAGGGAAATCACGAGTGAAACAACTCTTCAGTTGGCTGACCAGCTCCCGCGGCTTCGACTCCACCGAGTTCCCACCCCTGGTCGACGAAGACCTGATCACCTACGACTGGGCCCGCATCATTGAGCGCAGCCTGGAACGTCTGGGCATCACCGAAGACAGTGTCGTAATCGAAATCAGGGTCACCGGCTACCTGCCCAAGGGGCTGCCCTGCTATTCCGGCTTCATCAAGATCATGCGCTGGATGCCACAGATAACGCCCATCCTTCTGCTCAACCTGCCCCTGATTGACGACCGTATCCGCAAGGACATCCAGGCACTCGACCAGAGCAAGCAGGCCCACTTTGCAGGGCTGTGGATTCATGCCTCCGCCCACATGCGGGACGCACCGCCGGCGTTCATGCGACCGCAGTCATCGCCTGTGTCCGTGCTCTGAAACGGGCTACAGGTATGAAAAAAGCGCCCC
>CALSAU010000256.1:0-4264 GCA_943372985.1 Polaromonas sp. YR568
CGAAAAAAAGCCGCCCGAAGGCGGCTTTTTTGATCACCGAAGTGATTACTTGGCAGCACTTGCAGCTGGGGTAGCAGCAGCGGCACCAGCAGCGGCGCCGGTAGCAGCACCAGCGGCGGCACCAGCAGCAGCGCCGGCAGCGGCACCAGCGGCAGCAGCAGCGCCAGCGGCAGCAGCATCAGTAGCGGAAGGAGCGCTGGCAGCAGCAGCTGGCTCGGCAGCAGGGGCTGGTGCTGGGGCAGCAGCGGCAGGAGCTGGCGCAGGAGCAGCAGCTTCTTCTTTCTTGCCGCAAGCAGCCAGGGCGACTGCAGCGATGATGGCTGCCAGAGCGAGGGATTTGTTCATTTTTAAGATCCTTGGTGATATTGAAGAAAACAATTTCCGGAAATTGTCAAAAAAGCCGAATGGACATTCAGGTCATGTTTTGACCGGGGAAAGGACTCGAGCTCTTTCTACCCAGCCGCAAATTATATGCCGGATATTGCAACCCTGAAAACCCTAGGTTTGAACACCATTGCATGCATGGCCACCGAATTGGTGACTTTTGACTACGCTGTCAACGCCCAGTGAGCCGGGATTCCATCGCTGGCGGGCTGTGGTCATCGAGCCCCCAAGCCATGCGGCACCGCAGCCACCCCTAAAGCCCCAAAGTCGTGGCCGGAAAGGCCGGTGAGCTCTTGAGCAACCGTTCGTTCAAGCGTTCCCTCAGGGCCACGCGCCGCGCGGGCTCGCTGCCAGCGATGCCGAGGCAGCGCTCCCGGTCGAGCCGCTCGAACACCCAGCCGGGCCCATACAAAGCGCTGGGAATGTCATCCGCCGAGACCGAAGACAAGCCCCGGCATTCGACAATGTGCGCCCAGGTCCGTCGCCAGGTCACGAAGCGGGCATGCCGCCTGGCCAGTTCACTGTAGTTCTGCGCGAGCATGGTGAACTTTCGGCCGCTCTGCGCCCAGTCGCCGAGCGCCTGCGCCACCGCCCGTTCGCCCAGCGGCCAGTCCTCAAACCCCGGGTCCGACACCATGATTTCACGCCAGCCCTCGGCAGCCGCCACGACCAGCGCCTGACGTATCAGGTCGGTGAACGCCTGTCGCCCTGAAAAACGCCCCTCCAGCAACGCTCCGGGCTCCCCGGGGGCGGCAGTCATCGACGGGTTGTTGGTGTCCATGGTCGCTCCGCAGTCTGCCCTCAGGAAAGTTGGTGCAGCCACCCGGCATCATGCCACTCGGCCAGCAAACCGAGCGCTGCCGGACTGGCCGCGCGCAATCGGGCGCCATCAAGGCCACGGCCATCCGCCAGTTGACGCATCAAAGTGGCATCGGCGCCCTTGGCGCGGTAGCTGTCACCGTTGATGAACACATGGGCGGCGTCGTACATCATCCGAGTGCGTGCATCCAGCCTCACTTGGCTCCGGCCCGACCGGACCGCTTCCGCATCCCACTCGCCTTGTGGCTCATCAAACCAGACCGACGGCTTGGGTTCGGTCATGTACTCACCGAGGGCGCAAGCAACTGCCAGCGGATCCTTCAAGGCCTGCAGCACGGCCTGGCCGGCAAACTCGACCAGGCCTGAGGGAAGTGCAGCGGGCGTATCCGTCGCCACCTGCGTCTTGTCCCGATAGAGCGCAGGCTCGGGGGGACTCTGTCCTGACGCCAGATCGCCGCCAGCCTCTTCGCTGAACTCGGCGAGGCGATGAAGCAACTCGGCCGCCAGTTCATGTTTGGCAGGCGCGCGAAATCCAATCGAGTACGTCATGCAATCGTCCGTCTGGCCCTTGGCACCGGCCATCGCCACGCCGTCGTGCGCGTAGCGAGGCGGCAGATAGAGCATGTCGCCCGCCTCCAGAACAAACTCTTCTTCGGGTTCAAAGTGTTTCAGGATTTTCAAAGGGACACCCGATTGCAGGCTCAGGTCCTGCTGGCGCCCGATCTGCCAGCGACGACGCCCGCTGGCTTGCAGCAAGAACACGTCGTAGCTGTCAAAGTGCGGCCCCACCCCGCCCCCCGGGGTGGCAAAGGAAATCATCAGGTCATCCATCCTCGCGTCTGGCACAAAACGGAAGTTCTGCAGCAATGCGTGGGCACTCGCATCGTGCAGGTCAACGCCCTGCACCAGCAATGTCCATGCTTTCTGGCTCAAGGGTGGCAGGGACTTTGCCGACAGGGGGCCCCGCGCCATTCGCCATTTGCGTGCTTCATGAACAATCAGCCGGGACTCCACACTGGCCTGCGCGGCAAGCCTGAAAAGGGCCGTCCGGCTGAGCAATGGCTGAAAGCCGGGGATGGCCTGGCGCACCAGCAAAGGCTTTTTTTGCCAATGGCGGCGCATGAATTGCGCCGGGCTGAGACCAGCGAGCAGGGGAAGGGGTTGGTGGACATCCATGGGACAATTGTCGGATGAAAATCACACCGCAATGCGTTGTTGCCCTGACATGGGTCCTGAAAGACACTCTGGGCGAAGTGCTCGACGAACTGGACGAGCCCATCGAATTTCTGCTGGGTGGTGATGACCTGCTGGCCAAAATCGAGGAATCGCTGCAAGGCCATGAGGTCGGCGACAAGATCGAGTTACACCTAGAACCAGAGAACGCCTTTGGCGACTACGACGAAAACCGTGTGTTCCTTGAGGCACGGACACTGTTTCCGGCAGAGCTCGAAGAAGGCATGACTTTTGACGGTGCCGCGCTGCCTGCGGGCGCCAGCGCACAGATCCCCGCAGAGCACATTTACACGGTCACGGACATCTACCCTGACCACGTGGTGCTGGATGGCAACCATCCACTGGCCGGTATCGCGATACGGCTCACCGCGAAGGTGGAGTCTGTGCGCGAGGCCACTGCCGATGAAGTCGGTCAGGGCACGCTGGGCACCGGCTTCTTCAAACTGGAACCTCTCACCCCAGGAAAAACGGACCAGGACACACTGCACTGAGCAGCAATTCCTGATCCGCACTTGGCGATGACTTTGGCGCAGCGATGCCGGGAGGCACCGCTGCAGAGGTGTCACATCAAGCGTTACATGACGTGTTACACGACACGTTACATCACACGATAGAGCTGGTTGTTTTCAACCCGCACGCGATCACCGATGCGCAGTTCACCCATCGCTGGCACGTCATAGGAACGCATCGAGCCGTTGTCCATTCGAATGGAAACACGGAAGCTTTCCTGCACCGTGGTGTTGCGGCTTTTCTCGATGGCATTACCGGCGAACGCGCCGCCGACAGCACCTGCCACCGTGGCGACGCTCTTGCCGGTTCCGCCACCGATCTGGCTGCCGATCACGGCGCCAGCAACGCCACCCAGCACGGCGCCCACACCAGTACCCTGTGCTGGCTGCTGCGAACGAAGCACTTCCACATTGCTCACGCGGCCATACTCCGCATAGTTGCCCTGTGTATTGGGGTAGGTCGCAGCGGGGTACTGCTGTGATGGGTATTGCTGAGTCTGTGTCGGGTAAGACGATGTCGGGTAGCCCGAATCACCCTGCGTGTTCATGGGTGCACAGGCGGCCGTCAGCGCCAGCAAAAGAACGGATGAAACAGCGGAGACAAGACGTGAAAGGCGTGAAAAGTTGCGCATGAGGCTCTCCTGTGAGTGAACGCATGAGATCCGGCATGACGGCGGCAGGCAACGGAACTGTTGTCTGGCACTTTTCGCATGGCGTGTCTCATGCACTCATTACAGGCCAGTCGGCGCACGCGACTGGCGAGCGCGCATGCTGCATGGGGGTGAGAAGCCCGCCCCAACGGCCGTAGGAAAAGCCTGACGCTCCCTTCCGGGCGCCTCCAGTCGCTTCAGATTCAGCGCGTGTCAGGCCTTGCCAGTGGAACCGTACCCGCCCTCGCCCCGCTGCGTGGCAGGAAAGTCGGTCACCACATTGAACTGCGCCTGCATCACGGGAACGATCATCAGCTGGGCGATACGCTCCATCGGCTCGATGGTGAATGGCACATCGCTGCGGTTCCAGGCGCTGACCATGAGCTGGCCCTGGTAGTCGCTGTCGATCAAGCCCACGAGGTTGCCCAGCACGATGCCATGCTTGTGCCCCAGCCCCGAGCGCGGCAGGATCAAGGCCGCATAGCCGGGGTCGTGCAGGTAGATGGCGATACCAGTCGGTACCAGCTGCCAGGCGTTGGCCGCCAGCGTGACTGGCGCATCCAGACACGCGCGCAGGTCTAGCCCGGCGCTGCCTGGCGTAGCGTAGGCGGGCAGGTTCCCCGCCATGCGGGAATCCAGAATCTTCACATCAATTTTCATGGCAACTTT
>CALSAU010000257.1:0-4244 GCA_943372985.1 Polaromonas sp. YR568
TTCCATGCGCACGTCCACAAACAGTGCGTCGGGGCGACTTTGCAGCCAGGTCCAGGCTTCTTGGGGGGTGAGGTTTTTCATGGGCGTTGGCGGAATATGCTTATTGTCCATGCAAGCAGGGTGGCCCCGTAAAATGCAGGCATGAAGCCCATCGCCTACACCCGCGGAGCCGCGCTCCCCGCCCTTCTGGAACAACGCATTGCCATTCTTGATGGCGCGATGGGCACCATGATCCAGCGCTTCAAGCTCAATGAAGCCCAGTACCGTGGGGAGCGTTTCAAGGACTTCCACAAGGACGTCAAGGGCAACAACGAACTGCTCAGCCTGACGCGCCCCGACGTCATCCGCGACATCCACGAAGGCTATCTGGCCGCCGGTGCCGACCTGATTGAAACCAACACCTTTGGCGCCACCACGGTGGCCCAGGCCGACTACGACATGGCCGATCTCGCGGTCGAGATGAACTACGAATCAGCCCGCATCGCCCGCGCCGCCTGCGACAAGTTTTCCACGCCCGACAAGCCGCGCTTTGTGGTCGGCGCCCTCGGCCCCACGCCCAAGACAGCCAGCATCAGCCCTGATGTGAACGACCCTGGCGCGCGCAACACCAGCTTTGAGGAGCTGCGCAAGGCCTACTATGAGCAGACCGAGGCGCTGGTCAAGGGCGGCAGCGATGTGCTGCTGGTCGAGACGATTTTCGACACCCTCAACGCCAAAGCCGCGCTGTTCGCCATCGACGAGTACTTTGACAACTCCGGCGAGCGCCTGCCGCTCATCATCAGCGGCACAGTAACCGACGCCTCCGGCCGCATCCTGAGCGGGCAGACCGTCACCGCCTTCTGGCACAGCGTGCGCCACGCGCGGCCACTGGCGGTGGGCCTCAACTGCGCGCTGGGCGCGACGCTGATGCGTCCCTACATCCAGGAGCTGGCCAAGGTGGCTGAGGACACCTTCATCAGCTGCTATCCGAACGCCGGCCTGCCCAACCCGATGAGCGAGACCGGCTTTGACGAGACGCCCGATGTCACCTCCCGTCTGCTGCGCGAGTTCGCAGACGAAGGGCTGGTCAATATCGTCGGCGGCTGCTGCGGCACCACGCCCGATCACATCCAGGCGATTGCCAGCGCGGTGTCGCCCTTGCCGGCGCGCGGTGTGAGCAGCGGATTTTTCTACCGCGAGGCGGCGTGATCCTCCGGGTGCGGCCGGGGCTTGCCCTTGCCGCGCTGCTGTTGGGTCTGTTGTCTGGTCTGCTCACCGCCTGCAGCCAGAGCCCGCCGTCTTGGGACAGCCTGCTAGCGGGCAAGATCAGAGGCCAGTACCCCACGTATTCAGTGACCGTGATGGCGCCGGGCCAGCTTCGCGTGGAGCGTCCGGGCATGCCGGCCAAAGCGATTGTCGTCGACCCGATTGCCCAGCATTGCCTGCGTGGCGCCCGGGACTGCAGCTACGCCGTCGAGCAGATGTTGCTCGAACTGCGCGACCCCTGACCGGACCCCGCCGCAGACAGACTAAAATACGAGCTTCCCAAGGAGCGTTGCAGCGAGACAGTAGTCTCGTCAGGCTTGGGCGATCAAGAGCGTGCCTACCCGGCGCGCCGCTTTTTGCAACCACGCTCACCTTGCCCTGAAGGTGATGCGCATGTCTGATAGTCAAAACCCTGTTTCTGTTCCGCCGATGAAGCTCTCGGGGCTTGAGCCCGTGCTCGTCGGCAGCGGCAGCCTGTTCGTCAACATTGGCGAGCGCACCAACGTCACCGGCTCCAAGGCCTTCGCCCGCATGATCCTGAACGGCGAGTACGAACAGGCCCTGGCGGTGGCGCGCCAGCAGGTCGAGAACGGCGCGCAGATCATCGACATCAACATGGACGAGGCCATGCTGGACAGCCAGGCCGCCATGGTGCGCTTTCTGAACCTGATCGCCAGCGAGCCCGACATCGCCCGCGTGCCCATCATGATCGACAGCTCCAAATGGAGCGTCATTGAAGCCGGCCTGCGCTGCATCCAGGGTAAGGGCATCGTCAATTCGATTTCCATGAAGGAAGGCGTCGATACCTTCAAGCAACAGGCCAAGCTGCTCAAGCGCTACGGTGCCGCCGCCGTGGTGATGGCGTTCGACGAGCAGGGCCAGGCCGACACCTACCAGCGCAAGGTCGAAATCTGCGAGCGCGCCTACCGCGTGCTGGTTGACGAGGTGGGCTTCCCGCCCGAAGACATCATCTTCGACCCCAACATCTTCGCGATTGCCACCGGCATCGAAGAGCACAACAACTACGCAGTTGACTTCATCGAAGCCACGCGCTGGATCAAGCAAAACCTGCCCGGCGCCAAGGTGTCGGGCGGCGTCTCGAATGTGTCCTTCAGCTTCCGCGGCAACGACCCGGTGCGCGAAGCAATCCACACCGTGTTCCTGTACCACGCGATCCAGGCCGGCATGGACATGGGCATCGTCAATGCTGGCATGGTCGGCGTGTATGACGACCTCGAACCCACGCTGCGCGAGCGGGTGGAAGACGTGGTGCTGAATCGCCGCCCCGATGCCGGCGAGCGCCTGATCGAGGGGGCCGAAACCGCCAAGAGCGGCGCCAAGGACGACAGCAAGAAAAACGAATGGCGCGCGTTGCCGGTGCGCCAGCGCCTGTCGCACGCGCTGGTGCACGGTATGAACGAGCACATCGTGGCCGATACCGAAGAGGTGTACCAGGACATCCTGGCCGAAGGCGGCCGGCCGCTGCATGTGATTGAAGGCCCGCTGATGGACGGCATGAACGTCGTCGGCGACCTGTTTGGCCAGGGCAAGATGTTTTTGCCGCAGGTGGTCAAAAGCGCCCGCGTGATGAAGCAGGCCGTGGCCCATCTGCTGCCTTACATCGAGGCTGAAAAGCTGCTGCTCGAAGCCGGCGGCGGCGACGTCAAGCCCAAAGGCAAGATCATCATCGCCACCGTCAAGGGCGATGTGCACGACATCGGCAAGAACATCGTCACCGTGGTCCTGCAGTGCAACAACTTCGAGGTGGTGAACATGGGCGTGATGGTGCCCTGCCACGAGATTCTGGCGCGCGCGAAAGTCGAAGGCGCCGACATCGTGGGCCTGTCGGGCCTGATCACGCCCAGCCTGGAGGAAATGCAGTACGTGGCCGCCGAGATGCAGAAGGACGACCACTTCCGCATCCGCAAGATTCCGCTGCTGATTGGCGGCGCTACCACCAGCCGCGTGCACACGGCGGTGAAGATTTCGCCGCACTATGAAGGCCCAGTGGTGTATGTGCCCGACGCGTCCCGCAGCGTCAGCGTGGCGCAAAGCCTGCTGTCGGAGCAGGCCACCAAATATATCGATGAGCTCAATGCCGACTACGAAAAAGTCCGCGTCCAGCACGCCAACAAGAAGCAGACTCCGATGTGGCCGCTGGCCAAAGCACGCGCCAACGCCACCCGCATCGACTGGGCCCACTACAACCCGCCGGTGCCCAAGTTCACAGGCCGGCGTGTGTTCAAGAACTTTGACCTGGCCGAGCTCGCGCAATACATCGACTGGGGTCCTTTCTTCCAGACCTGGGATCTGGCGGGCCCGTTCCCGGCGATCCTGAAAGACGAGGTGGTGGGCACCGAGGCAGTGCGTGTGTATGCCGATGCGCAGCGAATGCTCAAGCGCCTGATTGAAGGCCGCTGGCTCACTGCCAACGGCGTGATGGGCCTGTACCCGGCCAACAGCGTGGGCGACGACATCGAGATTTACACCGACGAAACCCGCACCGAAGTGGCCATGACCTGGCACGGCCTGCGCCAGCAGGCCGAAAAGACGGCGGCGCCCGGCGCCGACGGCAAGAACCACATGCGCCCCAGCCGATGTCTGGCTGACTTCGTGGCGCCGAAAGTGCTGCCGGCCGAAGCCAAGGCGGTGCGCGCCGGCCACGCCGGGCAGGAAGGCCACAACACCTTCATGCTGCCGGACTACATCGGCCTGTTTGCCGTCACCGCCGGCATCGGCGCTGAGAAGAAGGAGAAGTACTTCCTCGACGACAACGACGACTACTCCTCCATCATGCTCAAGGCGCTGGCTGACCGGCTGGCCGAAGCCTTTGCCGAGGCGCTGCACCACCGCGTGCGCACCGACCTCTGGGGCTACGCACCGGGCGAGTCGCTGGGCATGGAAGACATGATTGCCGAAAAATACCAGGGCATCCGCCCCGCGCCCGGCTACCCGGCCTGCCCCGACCACAGCGTGAAGAAAGACATGTTTGCGCTGCT
>CALSAU010000258.1:0-4239 GCA_943372985.1 Polaromonas sp. YR568
CACGACCTCACTCCCACCATGAAACTCATCGGATCCGCCACCAGCCCCTACGTGCGCAAAGTACGCATCGTGATGGCCGAGAAAAAACTGGACTACCAGTTCATCCTGGAAGACGTCTGGGCCACCAACACCACCATCCATGCGTCCAACCCGCTGGGCAAAGTGCCCTGTCTGGTGATGGAAGGCGGTGAGGCCGTGTTCGACTCCCGCGTGATCGTCGAGTACCTTGACACCCTGTCGCCCGTCGGCAAGCTGATCCCGTCGCAGGGGCGTGAGCGGGCCGAGGTCAAGACCTGGGAAGCGCTGTCGGACGGCCTGATTGACGCCGCCATCCTGGCCCGGCTGGAAGCCACCTGGGCCGGCCGCAGCGACAAAGAGCGCAGCAAGGCCTGGATTGCCCGGCAGATGTCCAAGATTGACCTTTCGCTCAAGGCCATGAGCACCGGCTTGGGCGACAAGAACTTCTGCAGCGGCATCCATTTCAGCCTGTCGGATGTGGCGGTCGGCTGCGCGCTCAGCTACCTGGACCTGCGTTTTGCCCAGATCAACTGGCGCGAGACCTATCCCAATCTGGCCAAGCTGCAGGAAAAGCTGGCGCAGCGCCCGAGCTTCATCGAGACACAGCCGGCCTAGCCCGGCTGTCGCTGCGACTCCGCCGCGGGGTCAGAGAAATACAAGTCAAGCGGCAGACTGGTAGACCGGTCAGCCGCGTTCGCTGGAGAGCGCTATGAGTTGGCGCGCTTTTTCAGCCAGCGCATCAGGCTGCCCACCACCGGCAGCTTTTCATACAGCTCTTCAGCCGCATCCCAGTAGTCGCGGTGGTAATCGACCAACCCGTCGGTGGTGAACTTCAGGTGTGAGGTGCCGCGAATCGTTTGCAGCGTTTGGCGGTCCCAGGCTTTCATGTGGAACTCGAAGTTCCAGGTCACAAAGCATTCATCGTCCTGCGCCACTGTGCCGGTCACCACAAAGCAGGGCTTCTCCAGCGCCACATACATGTGCTCGAAGATCGCCCGGATTTCCGCCAGCCCGCGCACCTCGTTGAAAGGGTCCTTGAAGTAGGCGTTCGGCGTGTAGATGCTGCCCAGTTCGCCCAGCCGCTGCGGTGACAGGCTTTCAAAGAAGCGGATCAGCCGCTCCACCCGGGCGTGGGCGGCGGGTGTGGTCGGTGGAGTGGTTGCTTCCGGTTCGTGCATGGCGCCGTTCACAGTCCGGTGAACTTGCGGATCACCGGGAAATACAGCGCACTGGGCAGCAGGGCCAGCGTCTTCATCCAGAGCGTGAAGCGTTTGGGGAAGTGGATTTCAAACTGCCCCTGCGCCCAGCCCTTGAGGATTTCTTCGGCCGCCTGTGCGGGCTTGATCAGCCCCGGCATGGTGAATTCGTTCTGGGCGGTCAGTGGCGTTTCGACGAAACCGGGGCAGATCAGGCTGACGCCGATACCGCTGTCTTTCAGATCCACATACAGGGTTTCGGCCAGATTGATCAGTGCGGCTTTCGTCGGCCCGTAGGCCAGGCTTTTGGGCAGGCCGCGGTAGCCCGCCACGCTGCTGATCAGGCTGATGTGGCCGGAGCGCCGCGCCAGAAAGTCGGGCAACACCGCCTGCAGCACATAAAGCGCGCCGTTGTAGTTCACATCGTTGTGGCGCAGCATGTCGGCCAGGTCGTACTGTGTGGCGCGCTGCTCCTTGTAGTAACCGGCGCAGTACAGCACCAGGTCCAGTGGCCCCTTGCTGCGCAGCGTGTCGGCGGCGGCCTGCACGGCAGCGCAGTCGGTCACATCGAGTGGCAGGGCCTCCGCGCCCGGATGGGCTTGCACGAAAGCGTTCAAGGCCTCGGCCTTGCGCGCTGACACCACCACGCGGGCGCCGCGCTGGTGCAGGGCGTGGGCGGTGGCCTCACCGATGCCGCTGGAGGCGCCGACCAGCCACACGGTCTTGCCGTGCCAGTCGGAGATGAGGGGGTTAAAGGACATGGCTCAGTCCGTTCAGCGTTTGACGAAGGACAGCGTGACCTCGCCCAGCTTGAAGCCGAACTTGCTCATCTCGGCCTTGTTGAGCATGACCTTGTCATCCATCAGGTACATCCAGTCGTCGAACTGGACTTCCACGATGCGGCCATCCACCGGCAGTTGAAGGGTATAGCCCCAGCGGAACGCGTTGCCCTTCTCCTGCCCGCTGGCCTCGCCCACCACGTCGTCAGCCGTGCCGGTGTAGCGCCCGTCCGGTCCGCGCTTGAGTGTCCAGACACGCCGGCTCTTGGTGCCGTCCGAGTAGGTGAAGTCTTCGTCCAGCACGCCGGTCTCTGCGCCGGGCGGGCCTTGCCAGGTGCATTTCATCACCACGGTGAAGCGCTTGACGACCTTGCCCGAGCGGTCGGTGAACACGCCGTAGGCGTCCAGCGTGCCGTTGAAGTACTGGCGCATGTCGAGCACCGGTTTTTCGGCGGCATAGTCAGTGATCTGGGGGCCGGCGCAACCGGCCAGCAGCGCCAGTGACAGGGTGACAGCCGACAGCGCGGCCAGCGGACGTCGCAGGAGGGAAATCATGGTGAAACACCTTTGGAAGGTTGGATGATGAAGAAGTACAGACCCGCCGTGGCGCCGAGCTTGAGCACACACGGCAGCACGCAGTAGGCAATGACCAGCGCGTCAAGCGCGGCAGCGTCGCGTACGCCAGGCGCGTAACCGAACACGCCCAGCAGCGGCAGCGCCAGACCGGCGGCCAGCGCGAGGTTGAGTTTGGTGGCGAAATTCCACCAGCCGAAGTAGGCGCCTTCCGACTGGCCCGACTGGCCATTGGCCTGGATCACACCCGCCAGCATGGCGCCGGGCAAGGCCAGGTCGGTCCCGAGCGCAACGCCAGACAAGGCGCAGACCACGACAAAGGCGAGCGTGTCCCCTGCGCCCAGCTGCGTGGCCCAGGCAAACACCGCAATCGCCAGAAACATGCCGATCAGCCAGGTGCGGGCCAGTCCGATGCGCTTGACCACGGCCAGCCACAGCGGAATCGACAGCGCCGCACACAAAAAGTAGCTGCCCAGAAAAGCCGGCTCCATCGCGGCAGGGGCCTGCAGCCGGTCCTGGATGAAAAACAGCACCAGCGTCGCGGGTACGGCGCTGGCAATGCCATTGAGCATGAACACCGCCAGAAGGCGGCGGAAATCTTTCGAGCGGAAGGGCAGCCACAGCGGTGAGCGCACCGCGTGGGTCATCGCCAGCTGTGTCGTGACCGGCTGCGCCCGCGGCTTGACGGCCTGCGTCCACGCCACCCAGCCCAGCGCCAGCATCACGAAAAACAGGCCCGTGGTGGCCGGCAAGCCGAGGGCAACCGGCGTGACGGACGCCATCACCACGCCCACCAGGCCCAGGCCTTCGCGCCACGCGACGATGCGGCTGCGCTCGGCCTCATTACCACCCAGCATCGCGCCCCAGGACTGGTGCGAGACACTCAGTGCGCTGTAGCCCACATAGGTCAGCACCAGCATCACGGTGGCCCAGACGATCAGTGCGCGGGGCTCACGCACCAGCGGAAAAAACAGCAGCGCAAAACCCAGTGCCAGCGCCAGCGCCGCCGCCGCGCCCAGCGCCAGCACCGCGCCCGGTGAGCGTGCGAACAGCCGGTCGCTCAGGCGGCCGAGCAGCGGGTCGATGAAGGCATCAAACAGCCGCGCACCCAGCAGGATCGCGCCCAGCGTGGCCAGCGGCACGCCGAACTCGCGCGCATAGTGGTTCGGCAGGATCACATACAGCGGCAGCGCCACAAAGGCCAGCGGCAGACCCAGCAGGCCATACGCAAAACCGTTGCGTGTGGTGAAGGCCTGCGGTTCTGCCGACGATGCCGACGATGCCGCCGTGGACGCTGGCGGAGAGGTCACCCGCCCGCCCCTGCGAGCAGGGCATCGCGCAGCTTGGGCTCTGAGGTTTTCGGCGAAAGCCAGATGCCGAAGAACAGCTTGGCGAACTCGGCGTCACGGATCTCGCCGTTCGGCTTGCCATTGACCCAGAACGACGCGCCCACACCCGGCTGGTGCACGCCCAGGATGCGGTCGCCCTTCTTCACATTGGGGATCACGCGCAGCATCTCGGCCGTCCATTTGGCGGCTTGCGCGTCGGTGATGTTCACGCTGCGCCGCATCTCCTTGATGGAGCGGTCGGCCACGTCCACCGCGTCAAACGCGCGCAGGTAGTCCAGCTCCAGCGCCAGCGGCTGGCTGGTGTAGCTGGTCGGGCCAAAACCG
>CALSAU010000259.1:0-4216 GCA_943372985.1 Polaromonas sp. YR568
GTGCGAATGGCGCTTGACGGCCTGATCGCACCGCGCGGCATCGTCGGACTCAATGCCGCGCTGCTGCCACTCAGCGGCCTCGCCGGTCAACTGTTTTCGCCGGTAGCCAAGTTGATGGCCGGGACCAGTTTTGTACCGCGTTACTTTGCTTCGCGGGCCACGCAGCCATCGGTCGTGAAGCGCCTGATTGACAGCACCGGCTCCACGCTCGATGCCGAAGGCACGGCGCTCTACGGGCGTCTGGTGGCCAGCCCAGGGCACGCAGCGGGTGCGCTTGGCATGATGGCCAACTGGGACCTCGACACGCTGGCCGAGCGTTTGCCGCGGCTGCAGACGCCGCTGGATCTGGTGGTTGGTACCAACGACCGCACCGTGCCGCCGTCGCAGGCCGACAAGGTACTCGCACGGCTACCGAAAAATCTGAGCTCCAGCCTCACCAGGTTGCCCGGGCTTGGGCATCTCGCGCACGAAGAGCAGCCGCAGCTGGTGGCCGACTTGGTGCGGCAGCGCTACTTCGGCTGAAACGCCTCTGCGCTACGGCCACGCCCAGTGCCATAGCTCAGGGCTGAACCTGGTCAATCGTCAATGCGATGCCGCGCGCGCCGAGTTTGACCGGGCCGCTTTGCCCCACCAGATCACCCGACTGCGGCATCGCCTCTCCTGAACGTGAAATGCGGGCCGATACCACCACCTCGGGGAATCGCGACAAGCTCAGCTCGGGCGACATGGCGAGCTGGTCATCGAGCGTAAAGCTGGCCGGCAGCTCACTGGCCTTGAGCCGCAAAATGGCCAGCGGCATACGCGGGCCCTGCGCCGCACGGGCGAAGACAAACAGCGTATCGCCCGGGCCCACGCGCGACGCCAGCGCAGGGGCCAGCCGCACCGTGCCGCTGACGGCCGATGCGGGATCGCCCTTGGGCGGTGTGGCGCGATCACTGGCTTCGGCTATGGCACCTTTGGGCGTTGGTGCTGCTGGTGCCGCGGGTACCGATGATGAAGATGGGCTGACGGGCGCGGTCGCCACCTGCCCGGCGCTGCTGCGCGCGGCTTCCAGACTGCGGTCCAGCCCGTTGGCGAATTCACTGCCGGGCGGTGCCAGCTCGCGGGCACGCTGCCAGAAGCCGGTGGCAGCAGCGAAGTCGGAGCGCTCAAACGCGGCGCTGCCCGCCAGTGCCAGTGCCTTGAGATTTTTCGGGTCCAGCGCCAGTGCCTTGTCGACCAGGCGGGTCGGTTCACCCGCGCTTTTGCCGCCTTGCATCAGGGCCAGAAGATCGGCACGGTCGGCCAGCAACTGGGCGTCACGCGGGGACATCTCGATGGCACGCGCGAAGGCGCGGTCTGCGTCCGGATAGCGCTGCAGCGCGGCCATGGCGCGCGCCAGCAGGGCCCAGCCCTCGGGGTCGGCTTGTCCGGGTGGCAGGCTCTCCAGCCGCGCGGCCATGGCCGTGACCATGGCCTCGACCTGCGCTTGCGTCACAGGCTCGTCGCCCGTGGCCGCCGCCACCGGGGCAGGCTGCAGTGCCTCGGGCGCGCCCAGTTGTCCGTACAGAACGACCGCCAGCAGAGGCACCAGCAGCGACACGGTCACCACCGTGGGCCAGCGCTTCGATGCAGACACTGCCCGGCCTGCTGCCGGTGGTGAAGAAGCGATATCGCCCGCCTCTTCCAGCGCGCGGCGTGCCAGTTCCTCACGGGCTACCGCGTACTGCTCTGCCGAAACCAGACCCTGCGCGTGGTCCGCCTCCAGTTGCGCCGACTGCTCCCTGAGGATGGCCAGGCCCGCACCAGACGGCAAGGCCGCCGAAGACCCGTTCACCGTCGCATCAGCCGGGCAGCGCAGCAAAGGCGGCAATAACAAGGCAAGAACAACAGCGACCAGCAGCAAGCCGCACAACACAAACCAGATCATCAGGAGTCCCCGCTGCCTTGCAGCATCTTTTGCGCACGCGCCAGCTCTGCGCTGCTCAAGGCCGGCGCCTCGCCTGGCCGCTGGCGGCGGATGCGTCGCACCAGCGCCCAGCCACCAATCAGCAACAACACAAACGGCCCCACCCACAACAGCACGGTTGTGGCCTTCAGAGGTGGCCGGTAGAGCACGAAATCGCCGTAGCGTTTGGCCATGAACTCCAGAATCTGCGGCTGGGTGCGACCCTGCTTCAGTTGCTCACGGATCTGCTGGCGCAGATCAACCGCCAGATCGGCCTGCGAGGCGGCAATGGTTTCGTTCTGGCAGACCAGGCAGCGCAGCTCTTCGGCAATCACCATCACCCGCGCTTCCAGTGCCGGATCGGCCGCGTTGGGTACGGCCGTGTTCGCGAGTGCACTGCCACCCGCACAAAACACCACCACACAAACAACCACCAGATGGGCGTGCAGCTTTCGGAAAAATCGGTTGAGCACGCGATCAGGCACCGAGCTTCTCCAGCAGCGGCAGGATGGTGTCGCGCAAGACCTGCGGCGTGACTTCACCAATCTGTTTGTAGCGGATCACACCATCACGATCAATCACAAAGGTCTCGGGCACGCCATACACACCCAGCTCGATGCCGACGCGGCCATCGGTGTCTGACAACGACGTGCGGTAGGGGTCACCGTACTTGCCCAGCCAGCGCAGCGCGTCGTCGCGGCGGTCCTTGTAGTTGAGGCCAATCAGCGGCACAGAATTCCGCTTGGCAAAGTCCACCAGCACCGGGTGCTCGGACTGACATGCCACACACCAGGAGGCCCAGACATTGAGTACCCACACCTGCCCGCGCAGGTCCTGAGGCGTCATGCTGCGCGAGGGTTGTGCCAGCGTCGGCAAATTGAACGCCGGCAGCGGCTGATTGATCAGCGGCGAGGGCACCTCCTTCGGTTTGAGACTCAGGCCCGCTGCGAGAAAGCCGATCAGCACCACGAAAATTCCCAGTGGCAGCCAGCGCATCGGGCTGGCGGTGTTGCGAGCGGCTCCGGACGGCTCCACAGGCACCTCGGGTTTGGCGACTGGCGAGGTTTCGCTCATGCGGCCGCTCCCGCTGTGGCCGCTTGCAGAGGGTTGCCAGCATGTGCAGGGCTCACAGCCCGGCGCGCGCGGTAACGCCTGTCAAGCACGGCCAGCAGGCCGCCCAGCGCCATTAAGAGGCAACCGCCCCAGATCCAGTTCACCATCGGTTTGTGGTGGATGCGCATGCTCCACGCCGTGGCGCTGACAGGCTCGCCCATGGCCACATACACATCGCGCCAGATGCCGCGGTCAATCGCCACCTCGGTCAACGGCATACGGCTGACCAGATAAATGCGCCGCTCTGGCTCGAGCATGCCGACCACCGTGTCACCCTTCGTGACCTGCAAGCGCGCACGCGCGGCGCTGTAGTTGGGGCCCTGGATCAGCTGCACGCCGTCCAGACGTACGGTGTAGCCACCCGCATCGGCCGTGTCGCCGACTTCCATGCGCACATCGCTCTCGCTCTGGAAACTGCTGACCACCGTGACGCCGGCCACAAACACCGCCACACCCAGATGCGCCAGCAGCATGCCGTAGTAACTGCCCGACTGGGAGCGCAGTCTTTGCACCAGGCCCGTCGATGAACCGGCACGAATCCGCTCCACCAACTGACCCAGGGTGCTGCAGGCGATCCACACGGCCAGCCACAGGCCCAGGCCCGTCATGGGCGACCACTGCTGCACCCACACCATCGCAATCACTGCAGCCACCACACTCAAGCCAAAGGCCCAGCGCAAGCGGCGGGCGAGGTCACCCACTTCGGCCTGCCGCCACCGCGCCATCGGGCCCACGCCCATCAGGAACAGCGCAGGTGTCATCAGTGGCACAAAAACGGCGGTGAAGTACGGCGGCCCCACCGAGAGCTTGCCCATGCCCAGCGCATCAATCAGCAGCGGATACAGCGTGCCGAGCAGCACGGCAGCGGTGGCCACCAGCAGCAGGACGTTGTTGACCAGCAGCATGGATTCGCGCGAGACCATCTCGAACTGCCCGCCCATGCCCACGCGCGGCGCACGCCACGCAAAAAGAGCCAGCGAGCTGCCGATGACCAGCACGAGAAACAGCAGAATGAAAACGCCCCGCGCCGGGTCGGTGGCAAAGGCATGAACCGAGCTCAGCACGCCAGAGCGCACGATGAAGGTGCCGAGCAGCGACAGCGAAAACGCCAGAATCGCCAGCAGGGCTGTCCACATTTTGAAGCTGCCGCGCTTTTCAGTGACGGCCAGCGAATGA
>CALSAU010000260.1:0-4216 GCA_943372985.1 Polaromonas sp. YR568
GCAAACCCATGGTGAAGGCCAGCACCAGCACGGTGAGCGGCACGGCAAACGGGGTTTGTCGGCCCAGCGTGGCGCCGAGCAGGCCGAACACCAGCATCAGCAGCGCTTCAAGCAAGAGCGGCAAGGCGAACTCGCTGCGCAGGTGGTGCTGTCGCGCCCAGTTCACCAGCACGGCGGTGGTGGCGGCGCCTCCTGTGAAGGCCAGCAGCGCACCCACGGCGCCGAGCACCAACGTCATGTTGCCCAGCACCAGGTTGTCGGCCAGCATGGACGCAAAACCCGTCATGTGCGAGGTATACATGCTGACCAGCAAAAAGCCGCCCGCGTTGATGGCGCCCGCGTTAAAGGCCAGCAGCCCGCCGAGCAACCGGTTGGTGGCAGCTGTGCGGTGCTGACCGGTGAGGTGACGCAGGCGTCGCATGGCTTGGCTTGGGTGGTTTACCAGCGGGCAGACATGCGGCCGCGGTTGAACACGCCGGCCGGGTCAAACTGTTTTTTCAGCTCAATGTGAATGCGCTCCAGCGGCGCAGTCAGCGAATCAAAGCGCGGCACAGCGGTGGCCCCTCCCGCCTCAGCTGGCCTGAACAGCGTGGCATGCCCACCGGCTGCGGCCGCCACCGCGCGCAGCTTGGTTGCGTGCTCAGCGGCAGCCCGCACCCAGCGCTGGCCGCCATGCCATTCGATGAGTGGCGTATCGGGCAAGTCCAGCACCGGCGTGGTTTGCGGTACTGACAGCCGCCACAAGTCTTGTTCAGCTGTGCGCTGCTCAAACCATGGCAGGCGCTGGTCGCGGCAGGCCAGCCAGTCGGCGGCCACCTTGGCGTTGTCCTGGCGCTCGCCGCCCAGGCGCTCGCACGCCGCCGCCACAGCCGCCTGCGCACCGCGCAGCCGCAGGTAAAGCGTGCCGACGCCTTCGTCTTCCACCCAGCAACTGGCATTGAGCGGCAGTGGCTGACCCCCCCAGGCGTTGAGGTGGTCGAGTGCCTGGGCCTGGCTGCATTCAAAACGCAGCGTGGCCTCGGCCGTCGCGACCGGCAGCACCTTGAGGCTGACCTCCACAATCACGCCCAGCGTACCGAGGCTGCCGGCCATCAGACGGGAAACGTCGTAACCCGCCACGTTTTTCATGACCTGGCCGCCAAAGGTCAGCAGCTCGCCACGACCATTGAGCAGCACCACGCCCAGCACAAAGTCGCGCACCGCGCCCACGCTGGCCCGCGCCGGGCCGCTCAGGCCACTGGCGACCATGCCGCCCACGGTAGCTCTCTTTTCAGCGCCAAGGCCAAAGTGCGGCGGCTCAAACGGCAGGCACTGGCCCTGGCTGGCCAGCAGCGCCTCCAGCTCGGCCAGCGGCGTGCCCGCGCGCACCGTGACGACCAGCTCGCTCGGCTCGTAACTGATGACGCCGCACAGACCAGAGACATCCAGCACCTCGCCCTGCAGCGATTCGCCGTAAAAGTCCTTGCTGCCCCCGCCCCGGATGCGCAGTGCAGTTCCGCTGGCGGCGGCCTGGCGGACGCGATCAACTAAATGAGGAAGTACGCTGCTGTCAGCCACTGGGATGCCTGTTTGCTGTTCTGAAACCATGATTGGGATAGTACGCGCGCCCCTTGGCCGCCGGGTTGATTATTTTGAGGGTTGGGGGTTGAGATTTTTTCAGGCCGGGCTAGCGCCGGTAGAGCCAGTAAAACGACCGAAACGGCGCAGAGACCACCCACCTAGGGAAAGGGAACACCGTGTGAAGCACTACGAGTACCCCACCAATAAAGTTCCTACGGAAGTTGGCCTAAAAGGAGTCGTTTTCCGCCGACTTTCTTTGTGAAATATGATGATTGCCACAGTGCGAGAAAGGAAGAGATTGCAATGAAGCTCACGCCATTCACTCGGGGTGTATTGAGGCTCTGGGTCGTACTTACTGTGATACTGGTTGTCTATACCTACTTCAAAGCGGTGGATTCAAGACAGGCGTGGCCGCGCATGTGGTTCAACGACACTGTCGAACCCGCGAAGTTGGCCCTGTCGAATCCAGCATGCCAGTCCGTCATATTGAATCCTGAACGGGCTGATCAATCGAACGATAAGGCATGCGGACCCCTGCAGAGAGTCCTCACCACCTCAGAGAGTCTTAAGGCGCTTACAGCAAAAGGCGTAAAGATCACTCCTCAGGACATTCAAGCGGACTACGAAGAACACTACGGCTGGTATGCAGTCAAAGGTGGTCTCATAGAGGCCGGGGCGTCCCTCACAGCCTCGGTAGTCTTACTGGGTATCTTTTTTATTGTCGTCAAGATTGGCAAGTGGGTTGTTGCGGGGTTCCGCAAAGAGACCCTTTGAGGGGCAACCAGAGACCAACGGGCACTTGTGAAATGACCCCTGAAGAACTGAACACTTTCTACAAGATGATTCCTGGCCTAGGACTCGGGGCGATCGTTACAGGTTTGGTGGCGTATCTATTCATCCGCTTCTATCTGTCTGTTTATCTGGGCGAGAAGGCTAAGAATAATGCGACTAAGGAAGATATAGCCGGACTCACTAGGCTGGTCGAGGATGTGCGGACTCCATATCTAGCATCTCTGGAAGACCTGAAGGGGAAGCATCAGCTACGCATGGCAGCCATCGACGCTCGGCTGCAGGCTCATCAAGAGGCTTTTACCCTGTGGCGAGAACTTTTGAGGGTTGTCTACACGGATGAAATTAGTAAGGCAGTGGTGAAGTGCCAAACATGGTGGGAGGGAAACTGCGTCTATCTGGAGCCGAAAGTACGCAGCAGTTTTGTTGAATCCTATTCGGCGGCATCCATCCACCGTCAACTTGTTCAAGGGCGTTCAGACGAACAGGTCATTCGGTCAAATTGGGAGACGGTAATAGGATTTCCAGATATTCTTTTTGAAGCTGTTGCACTGCCCAAACTAACAGACGGTGAAGTCGAGGCGCTCGAAATTAATGCGTCTCAAGGTTTCCCCAAAGCCCCTAGATAAAGAACTATCGACATGGCTTTCCGCCTCTAAGCCCTCTCTGATCCACTGCCGTATAGACCGAAGGTCATGGACTTTTTCTTATGGTCCATGATGTCTGCTACTAAGCATCGGGGAAACTGTTAGCGACAACATTAGTCCTAAATCACTAGCGCTTAGCGCCTCGTAGATCAGTTAATTTAGAAATTTATTGTGTTGAAAGGAGGAAGTAAAAGCAGCCCCCAGCTTAGTCGCGCAAAAAGTTGGTAGGCGCCCCCGGCCTCTCCACCCGCGCAAAAAAAACACACCCCGACTGCGGATAAGCTGCCAGCTCTGCCGCACTGCGGTTGTAGCGCGCAGTCGTCACATACAGCGTACGCCCATCTTCCCCGCCAAAGCACGGCATGGTGGGGCACTGGGCAGGCAGCGGAATCTCTGCCAACACCGCACCGGCGGGTGACAACTTCAAGATACGCGCGCCTTCAAACATGGCGACCCAGTAGTTGCCATCGACATCGACCGCCGCACCATCAGGCCGGCCGCCGTAGCCGGGCATGCCGAAGGCCCAGCCTTCGGGCTTGCCGGGCCATTGGGCGAAGACGCGCATGTTGCTCATGGCGTTGGTTTCGGCGTTCCAGTCCCAGGCGCGGATGATGTGGTTGGTGGTGTCGGCCCAGTACACCGTTTTGGCGTCGGGCGACCAGGCGAGGCCATTGGCGATGATGGCGTTGTCGGCTTTTAACTCCAGCACCGGCGGCTTGCCATCTGCAGCGGCCCGGCAATCCAGCGAGAAGAGCTGCGCCTTGTGCGCGTCGCGCGGCTCGTACATGGTGCCGGCCCAGAAGCGGCCCACAGGGTCGGCCTTGCCGTCGTTGAAGCGGGTGGCCGTGGTGTCGTGGGTGGCGCGGGCGATCTGGCGCAGCTCGCCGCCCCATTCGGTGGCGCGGTAGATGCCGTCGCGCAGGGCGATCACGTAGCCGCTGCTCACACCACTATTTTTGCCGCCGGTGCGTGCGGGGGCGATGCAGCCGGGCTCCAGCGGCATGGGCCAGGTGTCGACGGTGCCCATGTACACATTGGCGCGGTGGATGGCCCGGGCTTGAATGTCGACCCAGTACAGCGTCTGTTCGTCGGGGTGCCAGAACGGGGATTCGCCCAGCTCAAAGGTCTGCGGGCTCAGGGTTTGCCATTCCATGCGGGTGCTCCAGATGAGGACTCGCCGGTTGGCGGGCCGCTAACCCGCAAAGTGTACGGGTCGGGCC